>NZ_DFRA01000033.1:0-158384 GCF_002378465.1 Empedobacter sp. UBA3475
ATTAAATTCTTTCGCTAATTTAAGTCGAATACTATTAATTTGCTCTGATAATCTACGTTTTCTACGATTGTAAATACTACGCTCAATTTTACAACTTAGCGCTTTAGGAAGATTTCGAAATAAATGATTTTCACTATCAATACCCATAAATTCAGCTGTTAAAACAAGACTTATGAGTTCTAAATCAAAAAGTTTAGGTCTTCTACGTTGATAAATTAAAAGTGTATCTGTGGATATTTTCGTAGAACTACCAATATTCTTTCATAATTAGCAACTAAGTTGTTCATTGTAAATATTTTAAAGTTAAATTAATTTACTTATTTTCAATGAAATGAACAACTATATTATTTATTAATCAAAATGCACAACGGGTGTCTTATATCTTTTCTTACTACGGAAGTTTTGTTAGGATATCCAATTCTCTTCATAGTCTTATTTTTATAAAATAGGGTAACAAATCTGAACACTATTTTCTATAGAAAAAACGAATGATACATAATTAACATTTTATCCAAATAAGACATACATTGCTTTATTTTTATCAATTATCCATTATTAAATGATTAATAAATCTTTTTTTTATTTTTTTTTATAAAATTAAAATCGATACTCATTAACAGATAATTTTTATTTGAATTTTATACATTTCAGAAAGTGAAATCACGTTAAAAAATGAAGAATATTTAGGAATATATTAACCTAATAAAAACAAAAAAGGCAACCAATTGGTTGCCTTTTTTATTATAATATTTAAACTGATTAATTAGTCAATTTTGATATTATCGATAACTAAATCATAAGCTTCATCTTTTCCTACTTTTAGTGCAAAAATATTTTCACCAGCAGTTTTTTGAATATCTACTCCTTCAATATTTAGAGTAACAAGAACCCATTCGCCTTTAGTATCAATTTTACCTGTATATTGATTTGCATCAATTGGTGATAAAGATACATTTGAATTCGATAAATCTCCTACATTATATACTACGTATTTTTTATCAGATTTATACACATTTAGTGACAATGATTTCCCAGATGTTCCTTTTACATAAAATGTAATTTTCTTTGGAGTTGCAGGAATTGTATTATTTACAATAGTTGTAAATACGTAATCATTTGCTTTTGGTGTTCCTTTTAAAAGTAATGCATTTGTGTTATCTCTACCAACACCAACTCCGCTAGTTGCATAGGTATCTTTCACTAAGCCAAAAGAGTTAATAGAAGATAAAAAGTCAGCCCAAACATTGAAATCAGAACCTTTGAACAATAAATTTGCTGCTTCGGAATTATTGCCTCCACCTGGATTTTGGCCTCCACCTACATCAAAACGAGGTTGATCAAACTTCACATCATTTGTATCGCGAATAAATACTTGATAAGTTGAATTGTATCGAGAAACTACTACTGTAATAGACCCGCTTTTTTTAGGTAAAACATCTGCATACCATGTTGCGTAGCCAGAGTTACGTAAATCTGTTTCTTTTCCTTTTTTATCCACAATCACTCTATTCACTGTTGCACCTGAAACCCCATACGTTTTATCTCCATCAGGATCACTGAATTGAACTCCCTCTATCGTTACTAATGTATTTAGATTTTCAGGTTTTAAAGCATCTGTTAATGAAGAAACAACTTTTGGTTTAATCGTTTGGATTGCTTCACATGTTTTAACCATATAAGTTGACATGACAGCACTTGGAATACGACCAACAGTATATTGTGGATCTACAGAACCTATTTTCATTACTCCACGATCATTCGCAACTATTAACCCTTTCAAATTAATTTGTACTTGCGCTCCCAATGGATAAGAATTATATAAATTACTTCCGTCAATTTCTATTTGGATACCTGTTGTAGGGTTCTCAACTTTATCTTGTAAAGAAATCGTTTTGAAAAAATTCCCCGTTTCGTCACTAGATATAACATATGCTTGTACGATTAAATCTTCTGCTATTGCTTTATTAGCATCTAATTTTATAGATCCAGCAGTTACTTTAGAAACTAAATCAGCCAAAGAAATATTAGGACTTGGTAAATTACATTCAATTGGAGGTGTTGCATAATCATCATCTTGCACACAAGATTGCGCTGTAAATAAACCTAAGCTTAAAACACCAGCTATTGTTAATTTTGATATTGTATTCATTTTAAATTGTGTTCGTTGTTAATAAAATTAAAATCTGAAATAAATGTTAGCGAAATAAGTTGTTCCCATTCCGTAGAACATTTTTGAACCAAACATACGTTGGTAGTTTTTATCAATTGCATTATTATAATTACCTGTACGCATTTGTTCAAAACCTCCTGTAACATAGTTTTTATTATTCAGTACATTATTTACTGTTCCTGAAATCCCTGCTGAATATTTACCAATACGGAACGTTTTCCCTAAATTGATATTCAACATAAACTCATCACTAAACTTCTCTTGTTTCAAAACTTCTTTCAACCCTTCTTCTGTTACTCCGTTAACTGGAACCCCGTTTTGGGTAATAAAATTAATTGTTCTTCTAAAAGGAGCAGGGTCTGCATAATTGTTCATTAAATAGTTTCCAGAAACACCAACCCACCAAAATTTAGGATCACGATACTCAGCACCTAAAGTAAATCCTGATTGAGGTCCAGAAGCAAGTTTATAGTTTTCTAAATAAGCAGTTCCATAATTTTTGTAAGGAATTCCATTAATCCCGAATTCATCAGAATATAGGTTATAATCAGAATTGTCTTTGTATACATATTGTCCAATAGCAGCTACAGCAGAAACTGTAAGAACTGGTAAAACTTGCGCTTCTACAGCCAACTCAGTTCCTAAATATTCTTTTCCAACACCTGTCATCACCTCAGAAACAAAAATTTGATCCGAAACACCATCAATATATCCAAAAGCCTTCTCTATCTCATCTTTTGTTCTAGTATAAAAAGCCGTCGCACGAGCTTTGATACGTGGAGCTCTTAAAATATAAGATAAATCACTTGAAAATATTTTAGCACTTTCAATTCCATTAACAGTTACATCATTAAGACGTGCATTTGGAAAAATCTCATCAGAAGTTGGTGCTTCTGTCTGATACATTACATTTGCTTGAATAAAGTTACGTCCATCTAATTTTACTAAAAAGTTAGATTTTACACCAAAGTCTACAAAATCATATGTTTTACTCTTTCCATAAGAATTGTCTTTATACATTTCATTTTGGAACTTTCCATCACGGTAAAACTTCGTTAAAGCAGCTTTCATCCCAATAGTAACATCTAAGTATTTAGATTTAATTTTAGACTGCGCGAATAAATCTGCATAATCACGATTAATTTCGTAGTAATACTCTTGTTTATCTCCTTTCTTAGCAACATAATCAGGATCCAATAAGTTGAAATTATAAAAATGATTAACAGGTAAATTTGTCGTCACATTAAAATCATCTACATTTAATACATATTGTGCACCTAATAAATCTTGAATCTCACGATACAATTTAGATTTTGTATTTTGATAAGATGCAGCAATTGTTAAATCTATATTTGAAGTTAATTCTGTTTGAAAATTA
This sequence comes from Empedobacter sp. UBA3475, assembly GCF_002378465.1. Taxonomy (NCBI): domain Bacteria; kingdom Pseudomonadati; phylum Bacteroidota; class Flavobacteriia; order Flavobacteriales; family Weeksellaceae; genus Empedobacter; species Empedobacter sp. UBA3475. The sequence continues at coordinate 3,549 of NZ_DFRA01000033.1, forward strand.
GTATAAGCCGTAGCTGTTTTATCTTCATTAACATCTGCAGTTAACCAATAAGCCGCTCTTCCTGTCGTACTATTTTCATTCGCACGATACATACTTGCCCAATCTAACTGAGAGATTTGACCACTTCTCCATAATTGCTCTCTTTCTGCGATTGCATCAGCAGACGCTCCATTAAAAGCTAAGTAACTCGGCATATTACGGTAATATGTTGGTGAAGGATTATTTGCTTTAAACCAATCTAAACGAGATCCACTTTCTTTTCCAAATTGATACGAAATAGTTGTCGTTAATTTTGATTTATTATTAATATTCCAATGATGCGTCAACATATTAATAGGCTCAAAAGTTTTCTTTACACGTTCATTACGTTTTTCACCATCTTGCCATCCCCAATAAGAATTATAGTAAATACCTTTTAAATCAACAACTTCTTGCGTATTAGGTGAACCTGTAGAACGACGAGTTGGCGCACCAAAACTTGTAAAGTTTAAGGTATGTTTTTCATTAAACTTTTTCTCAACACCTAAATAGTAAGCATATGCATCATAAAAAGTACCTTCTATAATACCTTCATCTGCCCAACGTCTACTTCCTGAAACCATAAATGCCCAACCGTTATCCATTAATCCTGTATTGTATGTTGCCATTACACGATTTCTGTATGAACGATTTGTATTAGAATAAGCCAAACTTACTCCTTTACGCATTGTTGAAGGTCGAGTATCAAAATTTGTAACTCCTCCTAAATCTCCAAAAGCATAATTAGAAGGTTCGATTCCGTATGTTAACTCATCTGGACGACGAGTTACATCATTCAAACCTCCCCAGTTATTAAAAGTTGCACGACCATTATCCATTTTGTTCATACGAACCCCATTAAATAATACGTCATTATATTTGTTGTCTAAACCTCTTGGTTTAAACCAATACGAACCTAATTCGTACGCAGAAACGCGAGCAAAAACATCGCGCGAAGATTGTAAAAGTCCTGAATTTGAAGCTGTCGAACTTTCATCATCAGATAATTCATCATCTGTTAATGTAATAATTCCAACTTCTGCTGTATTTGGATTAAATGTTAATTTAATATCACCTAAGTCAAGCTCTTTTTGCCCTGTTACAGTGATTTCTTTTTCATATGGGTCATAGCCCACGCCATAAACTTGTAATTTGTATGTTCCATCCGGAATATCTACAAACTGAAAATAACCTATACGATCGGTGATAGCAGCATCGCTTACTGCTCCTCCGTCCAAACGTACAGTGAGGTTATAAACCTCTTCACCTGTAGCAGCATTTTTTGCTACCCCAGTAACCTTTGTTTGCGCCTGCGCCATAGCGACAGTTGCAGCAAAGACTGAAAGACTTAACAATAATTTGTTCATTCAAACGAATTTTTATTTATAAATTAGCTCTCTATTTCCTTCATCAGAAAAAATAGGACAACAAATTTAATAAATTCATAATTAATAACATATGTTTAAAATTAATAAATCTTTAACTTTATTAATAATTTTTAATTTATTCTTAACGTTAAATGTTAAAGCTCAAAGCAAATATTCAAGTGCAACTGTAGCCTTTTACAATGTTGAAAATCTTTTTGACACCATAAAATCAGTTGGATATGTAAATGGAACTTTACCTTTTAATGACAAAAATTATCACATTCAGATTGCAGAATCTGACATATCGAAGTACGAAACAGAAGAATTCAAACAAAGTTATACGTACGAAAATATAAAAGGAAAGAAAATTATCCGTCCATTAATTCTTCAAGAAGAATTTTTACCAAACGGAAATAAAAGATGGAATACAGAAAAATATTTCCAAAAAGTCAATAATATTTCAAAAGTTATTAGCGAATTAGGCGCAGATGTTACAGGCTCTGCTCCAGTAATCGTAGGTATTTGTGAGATCGAGACAAGAGAAACTTTAGAAGATTTAGCAAAAAGCTCTGCTTTGAAAAAATACGATTATGGTGTTGTTCATTTCAATTCGTTTGATGCTCGTGGAGTTGATACAGGTTTATTGTATCAAAAATCTCGTTTCAAGGTTATTGATGCAAGACCTCATCCAATTTTCAATTATGATGCTGAAGGTAAACGCAAATATACGCGTGATATTCTACAAGTTACAGGTTTATTAGACGGTGAAGAAATCACTTTTTTAGTGAATCACTGGCCTTCTCGTAGTGGTGGAGAAAAAGTTTCGATGCCAGCTCGTATGGAAGCAGCAAAGGTGATGAAAGGAATTTTTGATGAGTTAAAATCTAAAAATCCAAATGCAAAAGTAATTGCAATGGGTGATTTTAATGATGATCCTATTTCTCCAAGTATTAAAAACATATTTGATCCGGCTGGAGAAATTGCTAAAGTTTCGGATAACGGATATTACGATCCTATGTTACCTTTATATAAAAAAGGTGTTGGTACTTTAGCTTATCGTGATGCTTGGAATCTATTTGATCAATTTATCTCAACTTCATCATTGGTTACAAAAAATAAAGATTATTCAACGTATAAAATCTTCAAAACTGAAATTTACAACAAAGATTATTTAAAAGCGACAGAAGGTGCATATAAAGGCTTCCCTAACCGTATGTGGAGCGGCGATACTTATCGTGCAAACGGTTATTCTGACCACTTTCCAGTCTATACAATCTTATTAAAACAAGCAAAATAAAAATGAACAAATTAGAGCAATTATTTAGTCAAAAAAATAAAAACCTCGTTACAATATACACAACAGCTGGGTATCCGAATTTATCGGATACTCTTGTTATTTTAAAAGAATTAGATCAAAATAATGTTGACATTATCGAAGTCGGTATTCCATATTCTGATCCTTTAGCTGATGGTCCAACAATACAAGCTACAAGTGAAAAAGCGTTAGCAAATGGAATGACATTGGACATTTTGTTTGAGCAATTAAAATCGGTTCAAAATCAAATATCTTCGCCAATTGTTTTGATGGGTTATTACAATCAAGTAATGACATTCGGATTAGAAAAATTCTTACAAAACTGTCAAGAAAGTGGAGTTTCAGGCTTGATTTTACCTGATATGCCGTACGAAATTTACTTGACGCAACACAAAGAATTATTTGAGAAATACGATCAAAAAGTTACATTTTTAATTACACCTTTAACAACAGAAAAACGCATTAAAGAGATTAATGATGCAACTTCTGGATTTGTTTATATCGTTTCGAGTTCAGCTACAACTGGTGCTACACAATCTAATTATAATGAAGATTTTTTGTCAAATGTTAAAAATCTAGGCTTAACAAAACCACATCAAATTGGATTTGGGATTTCGACAAAGGCTGATGTAGAAAAAGCTTGGAATTACGCAAATGGAGCAATTATAGGAAGTGCTTTTTTACGCGTTTTAGAAAATTCAACCGGAAATCTTTCAGAAGCCATAAAAAATTATCTTTCAGAATTGAGATAAAAAAATAGTTTTCAAAACAAAAAGCAAGCTTAATTCAGCTTGCTTTCTATTTTGGAAATGTTTTATCTAAAAAATTATTCAACAATTAAGATGAAATAATTCTTTTTACCTTTTTGTAATAAAACATATTTATCAGCAATTAAATTTTCTGTTGTTAATACAAATTCTTCCGCTACTTTTTCTTTGTTTACAGAAATTGCGTTTGCTTTTAATTCACGACGCGCTTCTGAATTTGATTTTAAGAAGCCTGATTTTTCTGCTAAAGCAGTAACAATATCCAATCCCGCTTCGATATCAGTTTTTGCAATAGTTGCTTGAGGCACACCTTCGAAAACTGATAAGAAAGTATCTCCATCTAATTCTTTCAAATCTTCTGAAGTTGATTTTCCGAATAAAACTTGAGATGCTTTTTCTGCTTTGCGTAATTCTTCAACACCATGAACTAAAATTGTAATTTCAGTTGCTAATTTACGTTGTAATTCGCGTAAATGTGGCTCTTGACGATGACGCTCGATTAAATCATCAATCGCTTCTTTTTCTAAGAACGTATAAATTTTGATGTAACGTTCAGCATCAGCATCCGCTTGATTTAACCAAAATTGGTAGAATTTATAAGGAGAAGTACGGTTTTTATCTAACCAAATATTTTCTCCACCTTCCGATTTCCCAAATTTAGTTCCGTCCGCTTTAGTTGTTAATGGACAAGTAAAAGCAAAAGCTTCACCTTGTACTGTACGACGAATTAATTCTGTTCCTGTTGTAATATTTCCCCATTGATCAGAACCTCCCATTTGCAATTTTGCACCTAATTCTTTGTACAAATGTAAATAATCATATCCTTGAATCAATTGATATGTAAATTCTGTGAAAGACATTCCGACATTCGATTCAGAAGATAGTCTAGATTTTACAGAATCTTTTGCCATCATATAATTTACAGTAATGTGTTTTCCGACATTACGTGCAAAATCGATGAACGAAAAATCTTTCATCCAATCATAGTTATTCACCAATAAAGCTGAATTTCCATTATTCGTATCAAAATCTAAGAAACGAGACAATTGTGCTTTAATTCCAGCAACATATTTATTCAATGTTTCTTCGTCTAATAAACTTCTCTCTGCTGCTTTACCAGTAGGATCACCGATAAAACCAGTTGCACCACCAACCAAGGCGATTGGACGATGACCGTGACGTTGCAAATGAACCAATAAGAAAATAGGAACCAAACTTCCCACGTGAAGAGAATCTGCTGTAGGATCGAAACCTACATAACCAGAAGTCATTTCTTTATTTAGTTGTTCTTCTGTCCCTGGCATAATATTGTGAACCAGTCCTCTCCAAGTCAATTCTTCAATTAATGGATTCATAGTATTTTAATATATTTTTTATCTAATTTTTACAAGGTACAAAGTTATGATTTTTCAGTAGATTATAATAGAGATTTTTGGATATAAAAAATCAAGGTTTTCCTAATGGAAAACCTCTATTTTAAGTATATAATTAATGAGGATAAATTATATTAAAAATGTTATGATGGATTTTGTTTTAATAATGGATTTGAGTTTATCTCAGCTTGAGGAATTACCCACTGCCATCTATTGTCTGATGCCTCAATTGTATACACATTATTAATAACAGTTGTATTATGATTTGCTCCAGTACGATCAAGTTTTTGCCCTAAACGTTTTAAATCATAGAATCTAAATCCTTCTCCCCACAACTCTAAACGTCTATTCAACAAAATTTGTTGGTAATAAGCATCTCCAGTAGTTGTAAATGTTGTAAAAGATGTATCTCTTGCCTTTACTAAAGTAGACAATACTGTTTTCGAATCTGCTTCTTTACCTAACTTATATAATGCTTCTGCTTCTATTAAATACATTTCAGCTACACGCATAAATGGCACATCGCCTAATGAAGACGCAGTACTTTCTGATAGAAATTTTTGAGATGTATAAGCAAATAACGAATAATTTGATGGCAAACCTAAACTTGTATGTTTTCCTGTCGGATCCACAACTTGTACTCTCACATCAGTAGAAGGAAATGCATTATACAATTTCGTATTCATTACTTTAGGAGCTGTTCTAATTTGTGTTGAGTTATAATTTCTTGACATGTACGCATGGAAGTTTCCAAAATAATCTGTCTGATCAGAAATAATTTTAACACCCCACATCCATTCTGGATTCGTATAATCATTAAAACCAGCTTTATACTGAGTTTGAGTCATAAGTGTCAATACCCCTCTTGCTTCTTTCGCATATTGTGCTGCTTTCGCATAATCTTGTTGCACCAATGCGACACGAGCTTTAAGTCCTTGTACGTTATCTAAAGAAAAATGTGAGTTGTGTAGTTTAGAAATACCTGTTAATTGTTTTTCAGCTTGATCTAAATCTGACCAAATTTGTTTATACACTTCTTCTACTGTAGATCTTTCTTTAGGATCTTCCATTAACTCTGGTGAAGGATCTAAGCGAATAACTACTCCTAATTGAGAATTCGTTTTTCCTGCTTCGTATCTATTAGCATACAATTGAACTAATTGAAAATAGCCAAAAGCTCTGTAAGCATATGCTTGTCCAATTGCATTATTCTTTAATGTTTGATTACCTCCTGCATCTTGCCCATATGTAATAACATTATTTGCATTACGCATCATAGAGTACCAAAAATTCCATGGATAAGCGATATTTCCTGAAGATTCGTTGTTAATATCTAACCATCTCAATGTAGAAACGAACCATCCGTTACCTGTAGAAGGAAACACAACATCATCACCTAATACATCACTTACAATTAATTGGGCTGTATATCCATTTTGACCTTGTGAAGAGTTTTGTCTAACATACATATTTCTATGCATCCCGTTAATAATCGTCATCAAGTTTTCTCCTGTAGAATATGCTGTTTCATCTCCAATTTCTGAAGTAGGAATTGTATCTAAGAAATCATCAGCACAAGAAGTTAACATTGTTGAACTTCCCAACATTAATGTAGCTAATATAAGTATTGTTTTTTTCATTTTTTTGAATTTAAAATTGAACATTAACTCCTACACTCCATATTTTTGGAGGAGTATAACGATAAGAAGTTGTCCCGTTAAATGATTGTACCGGCTCCATTCCTTTTCTAGCTGTCCAGCTAACAAGGTTCTCCCCTGTAATGAATAATTTGAATGAGGAAACCCCTAATTTTTCAATTTGTTCTTTATTGAACGTATAACCAAATGTTGCCGTTCTTAATGATAAATAATCCGATTTCACTAAATATCTAGAAGAAGATGCCAAATTTGCTGCTTCGTTATTTGTAGACATTTTAGGAATATTCGTTATATCTCCGGGGTTTTTCCATGCATTTAACATATCAACACTAATTGCTGCACCTTCAGGAGATGTCGAAATAAATTTCGCATAGTTACTATCATATGTTTTTCCTCCTATTTGATAAGCAAACATTGCGTTCAAATAAAACCCTTTATAAGAAACATTATTAGAAAAGCTACCATATAAGTCAGGAATAGAAGTTCCTACATAACCATACTTAGCATTTTGATGATCAATTGTATATTTTTTCCCATCAATTACACGGGTACTTTTGTCATCGTCTTTTTCAGGATCTTGCACATATAAAGAACGTCCATCTGTAGAATCTACACCATGATATTCTCTTAACCAAAAGTCATAAATAGAACGTCCTTTAGCTATACGTTTTGTCCCATTTATAATTGCATCTTGTCCTTCAGGCATTTTTATCATTTCGTTCTTAATAGTAGATGCGTTGACGATGAAATTCCATTTTAAATTTTCATTACGAACAATTCCAAAATCCAAAGAAATTTCGATTCCACGATTTTCCATTGACCCAAAATTAGCATTGATCGAATTACCTGGTACTCCTGCTGAACCTGGTGTTGGGACAGGAAAAATCATTCCATCTGTTCTCCTTTGATAATATTCAACCGAACCATTAATACGATTATTCAATAAACCAAACTCTACTGCTAGGTCAAATTGTTTATTCTTTTCCCATGTTAAATTTGGATTACCAATCTGATCCAATAAAATTCCAGTTTCTAAACCATTATTTCTATTTAAAACATATAGATTTAAATCCGCATTATATCCTGGTTCTTCTCCAATTCCTCCATCATTTCCAACTTCTCCATAAGAAGTTCTTAACTTAAGATTATTAACAACACTAGAACCTCGCAAGAAGTCTTCTTTGTGAATATTCCATCCTGCACCTGCTGACCAGAATGTTCCTTTATCTCTACCTTGTGCAAAACGAGAAGATTGATCTTGTCTTACCGAAGCCGATAAAGAGTAAGTACTATTGTAATCATAATTAACACGTCCAAAGTAAGATTCTTTTCTTAAATCGATTGAGTATCCAGTATTACTTGTATTTACGATAAAGTTTGATAATTCTCTAATCCCTCCAACAACTTCGTGTGTTTTTCTCGTATAAGCATATTGTATATTACGATCAATAGACTCGTGTCCTAAATCTACTTGTAAGTTATGTAGTCCGAATGATTTTTGATAAGATAAAATTTGATTTAAAGTTAATGATGTTGTTTTTTGTCTTGTAATCCCTAATGCAGCTGTACCAATTGCATCTCCAATTTCTTTGTTCTGATAAGATTTGAAGTTATAATTTTGGATATCATATGCAACATTCGTTCTAAAAGTTAATCCTGGCAACAAATTAAACTCTGCAAAAGTTCTGGTGAAAACAGCATTCATTTCACGAAAACGATCGTTTAATAATGTTTCTTGCAAAACATTACGTCCTACTCCTGCTCCTGCTCCACGACCTCTTGTAAAAGTACCATCATATCTTACGTTACCATTTTCATCGTACATTCTTTTCCCTTCATCATCGTATAAATACGGTGAATATATTGGCCCCATAAAACGTGCAGTATAAAATGGATTAATATAAGATGAACCTTCTCCATCTTCTGCTTGTTTAGATTTTGTTAATGCACCCGTTATATCTGTACCAATTTTCAACCATTTACTTACACGAGAATCTACATTTACACGAGCGTTATATCTTTCGAAGTCAGATTTTATAATATAACCTTCTTCATTATTATAACCTAAAGATGCAAAGTAATTTGTATCATCAGAAGCACCTGCATAACTCAAGTTATATTGTTGAAGAGATCCAACTCTAGTCACAGCATCCATCCAATCAAAGTCGTTATACAACATTGACGCATTTGGATTCAACTCACCATTAATAATTACCTCATTATTTGGAACATTATAAATGTTGTTTTTCAAATTCTGAGTTATCAAATTATTTGATGCCCATTGATTCGCTTGTTCTACTGTAGCATTTGGGTTTGATTCTAAATAACCATTACGCATTGATGTCCAAGTCAATTTATAATAATCTTCAGCTCCTACCTTAGCATACTCAGGCACCCCTCTTGTTACAACTCCGGTATTCGAGCTAAATGTGAACTTCCCTTTATTTCCTTTCTTCCCCTTTTTTGTCGTAATCATTACAACTCCATTTGCAGCTGCAGATCCGTATAATGAAGTAGATGAAGCGTCTTTTAGAACACTAAACGATTCGATATCATTCGGATTAATATCAGACAAAGACCCTGTGAAAATAGCACCGTCAACAACAAATAATGGTGAATTTGATAAATTATAAGAAGAAATACCTCTTATTCGAATATTAGCACCAGAACCAGGTTGTCCTGTAGAAGTTGAAAATTGAACTCCAGGAGCTCCACCTTCTAAGGCTTTTGCAACATTAGTTAATGCACGATCTTCAAAAACTTCAGATTTAATCTGAACATTAGAACCCACTACGGTTTCTTTCTTTTGAACACCATAAGCTGTAACTACAGTTTCTTGTAAATCTACAGTACTAGTTTTTTTAGGATTGATTACTCCTAAATTATTACTTGTAACTATATACTCTTCGCCATTAATAACTAAAATATCTCCAACTTTAGCATCAATGTCAAAATTTCCATTTTCGTCTGTATACACAATATTCTGAGTTCCTTTTACAGAAACTTCAATGTCAGACTCTGGAAAACCATTTGCATCATTCACTGTCCCTTTTGTTTGAGCAAATACAAGTGTACTTAACCCAAGAAAAGCGATCAATTATAAAGAAGTCATTTTTTTTCTCATGTGTTTTTGATTTATCTAATGCAATATTAACATTTTTTAACACATTTCCAAAAAAATCATAATTTTAACACAAAAAACCACTTATAATTACATATTTTTAATTATTCAATATAATCTTTTGTTATTTAACACATTAAAAAACACTTTCAATGCAAACGCTTTTTGAAAACGAAAAATTCAAATGGATTAATTTACATAATCCAACCAAAGAAGAATTAGATGAAATTGCAACAAAATATAATTTTCAGAAATTAACGATAGAAGATAGTTTAGAACCTGGCCATTTACCAAAATACGAATCAGATGATCAAAATGTTTCGTTTTTATTGATTCGGTTTTTTGATAAAGAACATCGCATGTTGAAAAACATCATTCGAGAATTTAGTCACAAAATCAGTATTTACATCGGTGCAGATTTTATCGTGACTGTTCATCAAAAGGAAACGGATATTTTTGACAAAATTCAGAAAAAGTATTTAGCTAATACTGATTCTTCTAGAATCTTAATCAAAGGTATTTTATATCGTATTATTTCCGAAACCATCAAAACTTACGAAGAGCCTGCATATCAAATGGACGAAGAAGTTAATCAACTCGAACATTTCATTTTTACGGATGATTTCAGAAAAATTAAACTTCCTACCTTATATAAAATCAAACGAGAAGCTACAGCTTGCAAAAAAATATTAGATTATACGCTTGAAGCACTGAAAGAATATCGCGCAGATAACAAAAAGACAAGTTCATCGCAGGATTTGTACGAAGAAAACGTAAAAATGTTACACTTGCATTCACAAATTGTAGATGACGTACAAAGTTTGTTAACAATTTATCTTTCGTTAAATGGACAGAAATCTAACGAAATCATGCAAACGCTTACCGTTTTTTCTGCATTTTTCTTACCCTTAACCTTTATCGCTGGAATTTATGGAATGAATTTCGATTTCATGCCCGAGTTAAATTACAAATTAGGCTATCCAATTTGTTTACTTGTCATGTTATTAGTGGTAATTTTTATTTACTTTTGGTTCAAGAAAAAAAAATATTTATAATTCAGTATGATTTTCGTAACGGGAGGAACAGGTTTGGTTGGCGCGCATTTGTTGGTAGAATTGGCAAAAAAGCAACAACCTATTCGTGCCTTAAAACGAAAAACATCGAACACAGAAACCATCCAAAATTTCTTTGCGGAACAAAATGCTTCGCAATTTTATCAATTTATTCATTGGATTGATGGTGATTTGTTGGATGTAACTGAACTTCCGAATTTATTAGAAGGAATCGAAACAATTTACCACGCTGCTGCATTTGTTTCATTTGATGAACGTCAAGAAGAAGTGATTTTTAATACCAATATTTTAGGAACAGAAACATTGGTCAACGAAGCGATAGATGCCGGAATAAAGGAGTTTTTCTTTATCAGCTCGATTGCTTCCATGGATGATATCAATCCTGTTACAAAAATGATTGATGAACTTTCTCCTTGGAACAATAGCTTAACACATTCGTCGTATTCTATTTCAAAATTTAGAGCCGAGATGGAAGTTTGGCGCGCTTCACAAGAAGGTGTTAAAGTGATTATTATTAATCCTGGTGTAATCATCGGAACATTGGATACTAAACGTGCAAGCGAAAGTTTATTTCAACAAAATTCGTCAAAAAGCGATTATGCACCTTCTGGTGGAACTGGTTTTGTTGATGTTCGCGATGTGGTGAAGATTTTTTTAGAGTTAATTAATCAACAAGTTTACAATCAAAAATTTGTGGTAATTTCTGAAAATAAAAGTTACCGAGAAGTATTTGATCTTGTTTCGATCAATAGCAAACGTTCAATCAAAAATGTTTCGAATACAACCTTGAAAATCATTAAAAATCTATCTATTTTTAGTCGTATTTTTGGTGGAAAATATATGACAAAAGCGAATTATTATTCGTTGACAACTTATACCAAATACGACAATTCTAAAGTTAAAAATTTGCTTCAATACGAATTTATTCCAATCAAAGAAGCAATTGATTATCATTATAAACGCTTTCAAAAGCTGAATTCTACAAAATAGTTTACTTTTGTTTTATGGAACAACAATTCATTTCAACACTTTCAACAACTGCTTCGGAATTAAAATCAGGAAGCGTTTCTGCTAAAAGTCCATCAAATATTGCGTTGGTAAAATATTGGGGAAAAAAGAAAAATCAAATTCCAACCAATAGTTCAATTAGTTATACGTTAACCAATAGCTATACAGAAACTGAATTAAAATTTTCGCCAAAAACATCGGATGCTTTCGAAGTTGAAGTTTATTTAGAAGGTGAATTGAAAGAAAGTTTTACTCCAAAAATCATTACTTTTTTCGAAAGAATTACGGCTTACATTCCATTTTTGAATCAATTCAAATTTGAAGTTCACACACATAATTCTTTCCCACATAGTTCTGGAATTGCTTCTTCAGCTTCTGGAATGTCGGCAATGGCATTATGTTTAGTTCAAATTGAGAATATTCTTGGCGCAAATTTATCAGAAGAAGACGCCAAGAAAAAAGCTTCTTTCTTGGCTCGTTTAGGTTCTGGAAGTGCTTGTCGTTCGGTTTACAAAGGTTTGGTTGAATGGGGAGAAAATGATTTTATCGAAGGTAGTTCAGATTTATTTGGAACAAAATATCCAGATGTCGAAATTCATGATGTTTTCAAAACTTTTCATGATACCATTTTATTGATTCACGAAGGTCAAAAATCGGTTTCTTCTACTGTTGGTCACAATTTAATGAATGGACATCCGTATGCAGAACGTCGTTTTGTGGAAGCAAATGAAAACTTAAAAGCTTTATTACCAATTTTAAAATCTGGCGATATCAAAGCGTTTGGAGAATTGGTAGAACATGAAGCTTTGACATTGCACGCCATGATGATGATGTCGAATCCTGCATTTATTTTGATGAAACCAAATACAGTTGCTGCTTTAGAAAAATTGTGGGAATTCCGCCGCGAAACAGGAAATCATTTGTATTTTACATTAGATGCTGGCGCAAATGTACATTTATTGTATCCTTCGCAAAATGCGGAAGCTATTGAAATCTTCATCGAAAATGAATTAAAACAATTCTGTCAAAACGGAAATTATATAAAAGATAAAGTGAGTTTTTAATCACTTCTAAAATAAAAGGTTGTCAATTATTTGATAACCTTTTATTTTTTTATTAATAGTTTCTCCTTTAACCCAAAATAATCAAACTCAAAAAAATACTCATTCCGATAACAACAATAATATTTCCTAAAGCAATTTCTATTGGGAAGAAAACTAATCGTATTGTGGAAATAATAGTTGTAAATAGAACTACTTTTAACCAAAAAAATGTAATCAAATTTAGTTTTTAGAAGAATTTGTTTTGGCATTTTATAAATCCAAAAAGCTATAAAAATCGTACCTAAAAAAGTGCTAAAATGTTGTTGAAATTTATACCCTTTTACTTCGAAATTTTTGAAAGGAATTTGAACCCAAGTTTTCTGTAAAGCATGAAAATGTTTCGCAAAAAATCCCCATTCATGGGTAAAAGCATCCCAAAAAAGATGTGAATATGCATCTATTATAATTGAGAGAATTACAATTATCAAATGTTTTTTGAAATAATCAATCCAATCAAAAATTAGGAATTGAGCAAATCGTTCTTTTAAAAAATAAGGTAAACGATGAATTAAAACATCTCGGACAAATAAGTGAAAAACGAAACAATAAATAAGAGCAATTGGTAAATCAAAATACAAAACGCCTCAAAACAAATGAATATACGTCGCTACAATCTCCATTCGAGAGAAATATTCTAAATCTGGCGACATCGAACCAATGATTAATCCCGTCATCGAAAACCAATTCGATTTTAGCTTTTTTAGCGCAAGAACAATTGCTGGATGGCAAAAAGTTAGTGGCATTTAGGTTTTATTTTGATGCAAAGTAAATCAAAATATCCATTAATTACCAAAACGTTTGATGTTAACTTTTCGCTCCTTAATTTTCAAAATAAGCGGTTCATATTCTGTATTTTGTTCCTTTTCTACCGTTACTTTATTCAAATATGTTTTTGCATAAACATGTTCTGGTAAACTATTTTCTACAAGATGAAACGTATAATTTCCGACAGGTAAAAAAGCTGTATATTCACCTCTATCATTTGTTTTAACTGTAAAAACCTGTCCATTTTCGTGATTAAAAATCAATGTAAATCCGAATAAATTTGCCGAAACCTGATACTCCAAATTTGAAGATAATTCATACTCAACTTTTCCTCTTACAACACCAGTTTGTTGCATTGGAATAGAAATAGAAGTCGTTTTCGCATTGATATTAACCGCGAAATCTTGTGCAAACCATTTTTGTCCAGGAAGTTTGATTATATAATTACCATAAGGAACTTTTTTATACTTGATATTTCCTTCTAAATCTGTAATAAAATTCGTTTCATTTATCTTTACATTACGACTATCAGCCACTTTATCACCTTCATCAAAAATACCATTTGCATTGTAATCATAAAACACAAACAAATTCAATGTTCCGTCTTTTACATCTGTCACAGTGCGTTTCGCAGGCAAATTATATTGAACACCAACCTGCAAATAAGTTTGTTTGTTGTTAAAATTTTTCGAATCATAATGACTAAAATTAGCTTGTGTACTCACAATAAAATTATCAATGGGTTGATAATCTAAAGAAGCTCCAAAAGTTAGAGTATTTCCAAAATTTTTGTCAATATTATAATAAGTAGAAACTGCTGTATTTAATTTTTTTTGAAAAAAGCTTTGACGAAAACTCGCCGAATTTGTAAAACGTTCTAATTGATGATTTAAATTATTCATCGAATAAACTTCTGCAATCATCATACTTCCTCTTTGATAAATTGAGTTTAACTGAAAGTTTTTAACACTCCACGTTAATTGTCCATAAACAATTGGATCAGCATTTCTCAATTCTTTTAGTTCAGAAAATCCTCCCAAAGCATTCAACACCAACTGATGCACACGAGAATTAGACAACCACGTAAATGTTCCGTTCAAATAAGCTGATTTAAAGTCCATCGGCATATACTTAAACGTCTCATAATTCAGAATATTTGATTTTTCTATATTCAATTTAGGAGAAATCGAAACATTAAAATGACTTGCCAATTTGAATGATATACCCGTCTCAAAACGTAACGCTTTCGACTCATTCGCTTTTGTATAATTCATCAAATATGGATCGATAGATTTCGGATTGTTATTGGTAACCGTTAACGAAGACCACAACGAAAATTTAGAAAACGTTCGTTGAAAACGCTGATTAAGATACAATGCTCCACGTCGTGTCCCCGGATAATATCCTGAGCTGTAATAATTGGAACTATAAAAATCAAATTTACCAATTGTTCCAGAAACATTTGCAGAAACCGATAATGAATTTTCAACATCATTTGTCTCTTTAAATTTTGATAAACCATACCCAAATTTCACTGAATGATTCCACTTATTTGGTGTAACCCATTTGTAACCATTTGTCAAAATAAAGTTCGTTGTAGAATAAGTTCTATCAAACAAAGCTGTTGTTTCTAATTCGTTTTTATCTTTTATTAAAAATCGTCCATTCGCAAAAGTTGTGTTGCTATTCTTGAAAACATCGTTCGTCAAATCATCTAATAAATTATAATTTTTTTCGACCGTTCCGACTACAATTCGGTTATCATTCTTATCATAATTATTAAACAACATCACTCCTCGTCCGTTAACTGGAATATCAAAATCGTTGTTATTGATTGATCCGATTAAAATTCCTTTGTCTTTGCGTTGATATTTCACCCAAGAATCTGTCAAAACCATGTCTTGATTCTTATTCCAAGTTGTTCCATTAATATTATATGCAAATTCATTCAACCCAACCGAAAATTCTTGATGAGCCATTAAGTTATAATTCGCATTAGCAGAATTAATATCGCGAGCAGTTAATCGAACATAATTTGAAGAAAAATTGGTCCAATTCTGATTTAGCATTGTTGGATCTATATACACACGATTGGAACTTGCATTCTGTATCGTAAAAAACACATTTCCTGCAAAATCTTTGGTCGTTGTATAACCCGAAACATTTGCCTGAAAACTTTCAATTTTCATCATATCTCGGTCGACATATTTAGAAAATCGAACAATTTTTTCTTGAAAAGCTTCAACTATAAGTCGTTTGTTATTATAAGTATAACTTCCTCTGAAATCAGGAAGTACATTGGTTAACAAAATTTCTTCGGCTTGATTTCCCATATTCATTACTTTTAATTCATAATGAATAGAATCTCCTTCTTGACGGTAAAAAATATTACTCTGGACAGGAAAAATTTTGATGTTTCTCTTTTGCAAAACAACAACTGAAGTAACAGATTTTCCTATTTCTTTTTTACTTAAAAAATCAATAATATTGAATTCTAAATCTAATTTCCCAGCCATTTGCGATTTACTCACTGTAAATTGCATAGGAATAAAAGCCTTCTTGTTTGGATTGATTTTTATTTGAAGATTATCTTGCGAATACGATCTTATAGCCGAAGGGATTTTAAGTCCTAGACGAGCATTTATCGTATCATTGGTTGTATTTTCTAATTGAAGAATAACAGAAAAGTTGTTGCTATCTTCTAATTTAACTTCTTTTATTGTACTAAATTTCAAACCATTATTTATAGCTTGAGCATGCAAATTTTGTCCGCTAACAAGCATAAGCAGAATAAAAAATACGCTCTGAAAATAATTGATTGAAAAGAACATATTGTTTTACAAAGGTGTAATCGTGTACAACAAAGAAGTTGAATAATTCCCAGGTTTGCTATTCAAAATTTTATTATCCGACGGAGTTGTATAATAAATAATATTATACTTTTTTGAAGCTGTTTTAGAACTATTCGTCATCAATGATTGGTTGTAATTCGAAAGTTTTATAACCTTAGA
Source organism: Empedobacter sp. UBA3475 (assembly GCF_002378465.1). Taxonomy (NCBI): domain Bacteria; kingdom Pseudomonadati; phylum Bacteroidota; class Flavobacteriia; order Flavobacteriales; family Weeksellaceae; genus Empedobacter; species Empedobacter sp. UBA3475. Next base: position 20,128 of record NZ_DFRA01000033.1, read on the forward strand.
AAGATTATTTGTTTCGATGTCTTTAATCTGAACATTGATTGAATTTAATTCCAAATTCTGTGCATCACTTGATTGTAAATATTGATTAATCGACGAAACTTGAATATCGTAAGCTGTATCAGAAGAAACAATTAAGCCATTTTGATATTCTTTCTTCACACCATTTCTATAATCTTGTATTGTATTGAAAACCAATTCTGCATTTACAGCAGAACCATCGACCGCAATAGAAAACGCCGGAGCTGATTCGTAATTTCCGTTTGGACTAATTTGCATTTCAATCGGAAAAAGACTTTTACCAATCAGGGTTCCAAATTCATTCAATAAAGAAAACTCGAATTGAATAGGATAATTGTTCCATGATTTTAGAGCATTTAGATATGTTCCTGCATCAATCACAATATCATAATTCAAGACAATTGCTCCATATTTTCCTGCTGATGTTGCTATTGTTAAAGGAGAATTTCGAATAAAATAATTTGGAGAAAAACTCATCGCGATGTTATTCTGAATAACTCCTAATTGATTTATTGTAGGATAATTCTCTGAATAATATTGAGAAGTTGTATAATTATTAAATTTTAGTTTCAGTTTTTCGACAGGAAATTCTTTTTTCTCAGAATTTACAATAGGCGAAACAACACGCGCAACTAAAGACCAATTTTTATAATTTAAAGCACCAGACATGTGCATTTCTACAGCCACAACATTAGCCGTCGTAACTCCATTACTTCCATTTACTTGCACCCAACCTTTATTATGAGCATTTAACGTAAACTGAGCAGAAACTGCCATTGTCAACAATAATGTAATTGTTGAAACTATTTTCTGAAACAAATTATTATTTATCATTTGAGAACGTCAATTCAGCAATTTTCAATTGATCATCTTTCTCAAAACTTAAAGTTGAGGTAACAATATACGAGCCTTTTGGCAAATCCTTTGGCAATGGTATATATACAATTCTTTTATCAGTTGGTAAACTATAAAAAACTGCATCTTGCAATTTTATTTGTTGACCATTTTCTTGATTAATGATTTCATTTGTAATCGTTCCTTCGCTCCAAACATTTCCTTCATTGGAAATATTAAGCACCAAACGATTTTCAGTTTTATCGTAAACAAAATTTGTAAACTCTACATTTGTATCACGTGCAATATTTAACCGTTGATAAATTTTGATACCTGTACGAATCGAGAATATAATATTTTCTCCACTTTTATTTTGTCCAGCAATCGGATTTGTTTGCGTGATGTACATCATTGCTGTATGCACACTCTCTGTGTTTATCTTTTCTGGAACTTGCATCAGAACTTCTATTTCTTTCGATTCTTTTGGCAAAAGTGTAAATGTATTACTTGGTAAAACTGTGATCCAGTTTGCATTACTTGTTGGTAAAGTATTAGGTTCAGAGACTACATTACCTCCAAACTCATCATACTTCCAATCATTAAAAGAAACAGACAACTCTAATGTATGTGCATCACTTACATTGGTTACCATAATCTTTTTACGCTCAGACTCACCAGGATTTAACGCAAAATAAGTCCTTGGTGGACTTACAGTAATACCTGATTGTGCACTAATCTTAGTTGAAATGATTAATGCTAAAAAAGAAACGATTGTTAAAAAACGAAGAACTTTCATAAGCAAAAACAGAAGTGATATTTTTCAATATCACTTCCTATTTTTTATATTATTGTGCTTCTATTGTATAAGTTACAGTAGTTGTATACACGGTAGGATTCTCAACATTGTTATATTTGTTAACATAAGCGTCTCCTCCTTGTCCAGTATATGCAACGTTGAATTTTAAATCTGTACCACCAACTGTACTTGAAAATAATGGTTTAGCTTCAGTATTCAATGCAACTTTTTCATTAAATTCATATGAAGATAATGAATTTCCACTACCTGCACTTGCTTCTAAATTAATTTTATTTGCTTCAATTTCTCCTTTTACTTCATTATTTTTAGAAGTTAACTTCTCATTTTTAGATCCTACTTTAACAGCAAAACCACCAGTACTATAAACTATTAAGTGGTCTTTCATGTTTGCAGTTACACCATTATAATAATCTTCTTTTGTTTTATACACTAAATTAACTGTATTATCACCACCAATAACAATTGTTTGAATTGGGCGTAATTCTACGTTTAATGTTGCTGTTGCTGTTATAGGCCCAGGCCCAGTCGTAGTCGGATTTTGAGCGAAAACTGTTCCAGAAACTAATCCACAGAAAATTGTTAAAAAAAATGCTAATTTTTTCATGATTTTATAATTTGTTAAAAATTTATTAAAAAATATTTGTTAAATAAACTGGTAGTTTATATATTTAAGATTGGTTATTCTCAAATGCGATGCAAATGTAGAAGTTATTTTGTGTTCTTAAAAGATTAAATCATACCAAAAGATGATGAAAAACGACATTTCTAACTATTTAATTCGGAGTACTTTGTCTGAATTTAGTCGGAGAAATCCCCGTGTTTTTCTTAAAAAACGCAGTAAAATTGGTTTCTTGAAGGAAATTGAGTTCCAGCGCAATGTCTTTTATTGACATTTTTGAGTTGACTAATAAAATCTTTGCATTTTTCATCAATTCTTCAACAATCATTTCTTTTGCTGTTTTTCCAAAAACGATTTGAGTTGCTTTATCTAACCTTCTTTTTGTAATAAAAAGTTTATCACTGTAAAAAGATACTTGTTTATTTTCCTTGACATTTTCTTGCAAAAGTTTTTTGAATTTTGTCGCAAGTTCTACATCAAAATCATCTTGTATAAATTGGCTTTGCATATCAAATGTTTCCATTTGACCATTGATAATAATACGTTCCAAGAGATTATGAGCAAGTTTCATATCTAATTCATTTTCGAATGCAGTAATGAAATATTGCAAATAATTAGCCTCAAAAATTGGAGCAGAACAAATTGTATTCTCAACAATATTTATAATATCTCGCGAAAAAAGTGTAGAATTTTCTAACTTCAAGTTTTCTTCGATTGATTTTGAATAAAATTCTTGTTTAAAAACAATATAATAAGCATCAGTACGAGTAGTTTGTTTCACAAATTCTTGAGAGATATTGGGAGCTATAAAAAGAAAATGGTTTTTAGGAATCGAATATTCTTTTCCATTTATTTTATGAACAAATTTTTTAGAACCAGACCAGATTATTCCAAAATACTCATCAACAGATAACTCTTTTCTCAATTTTTCTGTATGTAGGATATCATTCAATTCAAATGCAGTTATACCTACATCAAAAACCAAATTATTATAAACTTTACGATTATTCAACAACATACGTCTATACTATTTTATCAGTGTTATCAATGCAAAATTACGACCATTTTTAACCAAATTACTTGATATAAATCAAGTTATAATTTTAGTGCTCCAAAAATAATAAAATACAATATGCTATTTAAGTATTTTAAAAAATTAACTAAAAAAGAAAGCTTATTTTTAATGAATAAAAAAAAGTCTCAATAAATATTGAGACTTTTAAATGTATTAATGTAGAAATTTTCTAATAACCTTTTGCTCCTTGCTCTCCTTTTACAATCGCCAATGCAGACGATGTTCCAATTCTTTTCACGCCTAAAGCGATCATTTTTTCAGCTTCTTCTGTTGTGCGAACTCCGCCAGAAGCTTTCACTGGAAGCGAACCTGAATTTTCAAGCATCAATTTAATAACATGCTCATTTGCTCCATTTGGTTCTCCATTTTCAGTTTTATAAAAACCTGTAGAAGATTTTACAAAAACTTTTGATGCTTTTTCTTCACCTGCTTTTTCTAAAACAGTATCACGAATTAATTGTGTTATAGCAACAATCTGTTCATCTGTTAAAGCAGCAGTTTCGATAATCCATTTTACAACTTTACCTTCACGCAATGCGACTAATGTTGCAGCTTCTACTTCTTCTTTTACTTTATCACTATCACCTTTTTTGAACGCTTCGTAGTTTACTACAAAATCTAATTCATCGGCTCCATCAGCAATTGCTTTTTGCGCTTCTCTCAACTTTTCATTCAAATCGTAAGTCCCTTCAGGAAAACCAATTACAGTTCCCAAAACAACATTCGATTTTTTCTCATCTAATAATTCACGAACTGATCTTACATAATCAGGACGAATCATTACTGCATAGATATCATTATCAATAGCTTCTTGTGCTAACTTATGCACCATCTCTAATGTATCAGAATTCGAAATACCTGCTTGTTCAGGTGTTTTAAGATACGTCGAGTCTAAATATTGATTAATATTCATCTTTGTATATTAAAGTTTTATTTGTCTATCTATTGGTTGCTCCAACGAAATTATAGTTTCTGTACGTGTAACGCCATCAATTTGCTGAATTTTTTTGTTCAACACATTCATTAAATGTAGATTATCACGACTCAAAATTTTAAGGAAAATCCCGTAATTTCCCGTTGTAAAATGAGCTTCCACTACTTCTGGAATCTCTTCCAAAGCTTTCACAACTAATTTATAAGAAGAAGGTTTGTCCATAAAAACACCAACAAATGACATCGTTGAATAACCTAAAATTGAAGGATTTACAATTACTTTTGTCGAATCAATCACTCCAGAAGCTTCTAATTTCTTGATACGTTGATGAACAGCCGTATTTGATATACCTAATTCTTTTGCTAATTGCGAAACAGGTATATTAGCATTGTCCATAAAGGCATTCAGAATCAACTTATCGATTCCGTCAATCTCAACCTGACCATTTTCGTGGATTCTCACCTATTCTTAAAATTATACCGCTACAAATTTAATATTTTAAAATGGTATAAACGGGAAAATGGTCGCTATATCCACCGAAATATTTTCCGCCAACAAAAGTTCTGAATGGCAAACCTGTAGATTTTCCGCCTGTATTCTTCAAAAAATCAGCATCAAAAATATCTGTTTTTATATATTCTAAATTTGTGTGAGAAGTAAAAAATCCTTTCGAAAAAAGCTGTTGATCAAACAACATCCATTGTTTTTTAAAAATCATCGAACCTCTTTTATAGGATTGTAGACTGACCATTGGATTGAATAATTCGTTTCTGTTTATCTCTTCTTGTTTAGAACGTGTATCCAATTCATCAATTAAGTCAGAATTTGTTGGAGCATCATTAAAATCTCCCATCACAACAATTTTTGCCGAATAATTTTCGGTTAACAAATCGTTAATTCTTTTTCGAATCGTTTTAAAAATATGTTGACGTTTTAATTGATTGACTTCTTTATCAATTTTAGAAGGTAAATGAACAATAAAAAGATGAATAATTTCGCCAACTAAAATTCCTTTCACATACAAAATATCTCGTGTATAAGATTTTGTATCATACTGATCTTTAAAGATAAATCTAATTGGTTCGCTTTCTATAACTTCAAAAAATTGTTGACGATAAATTAATCCAACATTTATTTTTCTTTCGTCTAATGATTTATATAAAAGTGTTTTATAATCGCCATCTTTCAAAAAATCATTTTGAATCAAATCTTGCAAAACCTCTTCATTTTCAACCTCAGCCAAACCAACCAAACATGGTAATTCATTTGTTTCTAATTTGCCAATTTTAGAGATGCAAAATGCAATCTTATTCACCTTTGTATCGTAACGATTATCTTTCCATTTGATAAAATTACTTGGCAAAAAAGATTTGTCTGAAGATTTAGAATAAAAATTTTCGACATTATAAAATGCGATTGTCGCTAGATTTTGTTTCAAAAGAATTGTTTTTATGCAAAATTAAGAAAGAAACTAAGTGTATAAAAATTGGTTTCTTAAAAGAATTAAATAGACAGCTCTTTCAAAAGTGAAATTATACATGAAGTTGAAAAAAAAAACAGTCAAAAATTATCAACTTGAACAATTTTGTTTCAATAAATTATCAACTTGACTACCTATCAAAAATCATGTTAAAAATTATACTAAAATTAGTGTAAATGATTGATTTATGGTCAACTTAATCTGCTAAATATTGTATATTTGCAAAGTTTGCAGTTTCTGCATTCAAAATTGAAAAAATGTATTTTTAATTGACTATTATTAAAATAGTCTCAAAAAAATTTAAAACATAATGTCAAAAATTCATTACACACTTACGGATGAAGCTCCGATGTTGGCAACTCACTCATTTTTGCCAATCGTACAAGGATTCACGAAAACAGCTGATATTACAATCGAAGTTCCAGATATTTCTTTAGCTGGACGTATTTTAGCTAACTTCCCTGAATTCTTAAAAGAAGAACAAAGAATTCCTGATGCTTTAGCAGAATTAGGAGCTTTGGCGACTACTCCGGAAGCAAATATCATTAAGTTACCTAATATTTCGGCTTCTGTTCCTCAATTAGACGAAGCGATTGCAGAATTGCAAGCGAAAGGTTTTGCTGTACCAAATTATCCAGCTGAACCAAAAAATGAAGATGAAAAAGCAATCAAAGCTAGATACGGAAAAGTTTTAGGTTCTGCTGTAAACCCAGTTTTACGTGAAGGAAACTCTGACCGTCGTGCGCCTAAAGCTGTTAAAAACTATGCAAAAGCAAATCCTCACAAAATGGGAGCTTGGGCTACAGATAGCAAAACAGAAGTTGCTTACATGAAATCTGGTGATTTCTACGGTACTGAAAATTCTACTACGTTAGAAAACGCAACTGAATATACAATCAAATTTTACGGAGAAGATGGTTCTGTACAAGAATTAAAATCAGCAGCGCCTCTAAAAGCTGGAGAAGTAATTGATTCTTCTGTAATGAACTTAAACTCTTTAAAATCATTTGTTCAAGAAGCGATTCAAGAAGCAAAAGATAAAAACGTATTATTGTCTGCTCACTTAAAAGCAACAATGATGAAAGTTTCTGATCCTGTTATTTTTGGAGCAATCGTTGAAACTTTCTTCAAAGATGTTTTTGTAAAATATGCTGATACTTTCAAAGCATTAGATATTAATCCAAACAATGGTTTAGCAGATTTATTCGAAAAAATAAAAGGTCAACCTCAAGAAGCAGAAATCAAAGCTGCAATTGAAGCTGATCTAGCAAACGGACCACGTGTAGCAATGGTGAATTCTGATAAAGGAATTACGAACTTCCACGTTCCTTCTGATATTATTGTTGATGCTTCTATGGCTGCATTGGTAAGAAACGGAGGTAAAATGTGGAACAAAGATGGCGCTGAAGAAGATACTGTAGCGATCATCCCAGACCGTTCTTATGCTGGTTTCTACGAAGCTGTTGTAGACGATATGAAAGCAAATGGAGCGTTAGATCCTACAACAATGGGTTCTGTTCCTAATGTTGGATTAATGGCTCAAAAAGCGGAAGAATATGGTTCTCACGACAAAACTTTCCAAGCTCCTGCAAACGGAACAATCAAAGTTGAAGACGCAAACGGAAACACATTATTAGAGCAAAAAGTTGAAACTTCTGATATTTTCAGAATGTCTCAAACGAAAGACGCTCCTATTCAAGACTGGGTTAAATTAGCGGTTAACAGATCTCGTTTATCTGATACTCCAGCAATTTTCTGGTTAGATAAAGGAAGAGCTCACGATCAACAAATCATCAAAAAAGTTGAAAAATACTTAGCTGATCACGATACAACAGGTTTAGATATTCGTATCATGGACGTTAAAGACGCGATGAAAGAAACTTTAAGCCGTGCAAGAGAAGGAAAAGATACTATTTCTGTTTCTGGTAACGTTTTACGTGACTACTTAACAGATTTATTCCCAATTTTAGAATTAGGAACTTCTGCTAAAATGTTATCTATCGTTCCATTAATGAACGGAGGTGGATTATTCGAAACTGGTGCGGGAGGATCTGCTCCAAAACACATCGAACAATTCGTAGAAGAAGGTTACTTACGTTGGGATTCTTTAGGTGAATTCTTAGCATTACAAGCTTCTTTAGAGCACGTTTCTCAAACACAAGGAAATGCAAAAGCTCAAACTTTAGCTGATGCTTTAGATGAAGCAAATGCTAAATTTTTAGCAACTGACAAATCTCCAGGTCGTAAATTAGGAACTATCGATAACCGTGGTTCTCACTTTTACTTAGCAATGTACTGGGCAGAAGCATTAGCAAATCAAACAAAAGATGCTGATTTAGCTGCTAAATTTGCTCCTGTTGCAAAAGCTATGGAAGAAAACGAAACAAAAATTAACGAAGAGTTAATTGGTGCACAAGGTAAACCTCAAGATATTGGTGGTTACTACAAAGCAGATTTTGCTAAAACAACTGCTGCAATGCGTCCATCTGCAACATTAAATGCAATTGTTGACGGAATTTAATCCAACAACATTTCTTTATAAATCAAAACCTCGAGAAATTCTCGAGGTTTTTTTGTTAAAGTCTTTTAATTAAATTCATTAACAAAAATTAACATTATTCGAGAAGAAAAATCGTCATTCAATCAAAAGTTATGATAAATTTTAATAAAAAGTATGAATGAAAATCATCTAAATAATGATAATTTTAAGAATTCAAATTCATTCTATTAGATTAATCATTCTCGCATGAAATATATTTATTTACTCGCATTATACTTTTGCTCGATTACAACTTTTGCGCAATCAAAATTGGAAACGGCTATAAAAAGTCTGGATACAAATTACGCTCAAGAAAAAGTTTATTTATTATTTGATAAGGAAGATTACATTGCTGGAGATAATATTTGGTTCAAAGCTTATACATTAAATGGCTACAAACCAAGCTTAATTTCTACAAATCTTATTGTTGAATTATACGATAAAGACAAAAAATTAATCGACCGAAAATTGGTTCCGATTGTGAACGGTGAAAGTGACGGAACACTGAATACCAAAAACGAAAACGAAGAAGGAATTTACTTTGTAAGAGCCTACACAACGTACATGACTTTCTTCTCAGAAGAATTTCAACATATCAATCAAGTCAAGATTTATAATCCAAATTCTAAATTAAAACTTGTTCCAAATCCAAATTTAAAATGGAATGCAAAAGCTTTTGCTGAAGGTGGAAATTTCATTCAAAATCAGACAACTAAATTTGCTGTAAGATTAAAATCGGACGGAGATTTACCAAAAAAATGGAATGGTTTTGTATTCGAGAAAAATAATCCTACCAATAAAATTACAACATTTGATAATCTAGATGAAAACGTTGCGACTTTTGCGTTGAGAGCAGAAGAAGGCAAATCTTATCAAGTACAATTAAATGACGAAAAAGGAAATCAACAAATTATTGATTTACCTGAAGCTAAAAAAAATGGGATTCTGATGAAAGTTGTTCGAAATAGCAAAGACATTGTGATCCAATTAAAAAGCATCAATCAAGAAAATCCTTTATTGAATCATAAAATTATTGGAACAATTAATAATGAACTTGTAATGAGTTCTCAAATTGTAAAAAGTGTGGAATCGGTTTCAACTTATGTTCCAAAAGAGGTTTTAGACAATGACAAAGGTATTTTGAACATTGCCATTTTTGATGCAAATGATATTCAGGTTGCTCATCGTTTGATATTTATCAATCCAAAAGAATCGTACAAAAAACCTGAAATTTCTTTCGAAACAACGGCTAATCCACGAGAATTAAACACAATTAAGGTAAAATATCCTGAAGAAATTAATTTTTCGGCTGTTATCAAAGATCAAAAAAATAATGATGAAGACAATTTAATTTCTGCAATGTTATTGACGCGAGATTTTAGTTCGAAAATTAATCATCCTACACAATATTTTAAAAATAATGAATTCTCAGAAAATCTGGATGCGCTTTTAATAACAGAAAAATGGAAAAGATTTAATTGGGAAGATTTAGTGGTTGGAAATATCGTAAAACCTACTATTGACAACGATCGTAGATATCTTTCCTACAAAGTGAAAGCATATAATAACGGGAGAGAATTGAGCAATGCTTCGTTGAGTATTATTTATAAAATGCAGAATAATGGAAAAGAATTTGCAACGCTTGATACTGATTATGAAGGAAACTTCGAGATGAATAATTTGTTTTATTATGGGCCAATGGCGATGAATTATTTCTTGAATTCGGAAAATGGAAAATCTGCCAACAACGGAACTTTAACTTTATCTGTTGTGCCAAATTATAAAAGTACAAGTTATAAATCCAAATTGCCTGCAACGCCTTATTTATTAGAAGAAATTACGAATAAAGAAGAAGTCGAGAAGCAGAATACGTATAAACAGAACATCAAAATCATCAATGATAAAAGTATTCGTCTGAAAGAAGTTGTTGTAAAAGCGGATAAAAAATCGAAAACTGAGAAGCTGAACAATGAATTAAGTAGCGGAATGTTCAATAACATAAACGAAACTGTGATAGATTTCGTAAACGAATCTCAGCCAATAGAAGGTTATACAAATATTATGGACTTTTTAGCTGGACGAGTTGCAGGATTAACGGTTTCTAACGGAGTTCCAAAAATTAGAAATTCTGAAGTTGCAATTTATTGGAACGAAATGAAAATGACTTCAGATAATTTAACTAGTATTAATCCTAGAGATATTGCGATGGTAAAAATTTTCAAAGGCGCTGGTTTACTTGGTAATGCAATTGCAATTTACTCTAAACGAGGAAGTGATGCGCCAGTTGATAACACGCCTATGTTACCTAATAATTTAATTCAAATTGGTGGTTATAATCAATCCCTTCCATATTTTAACAATGATGATTACGAATCGCTTTACAACGATGTTCCGAATGACATAAGAAGTACTTTATTTTGGAATCCTAATTTGTATACAGCTCCAGGAGAAGACACAGAAATAGAATATTTCAACAACGATAAACCAAAAGATTATCAATTAACTATAATTGGTTTCGATGAAAAAGGAAATCCTGTTTATTATGAAGGAAAAATAAATTAAATCAAAAACCTCAAGAGATTCTCGAGGTTTTTGGTTTTAATCAAATTCGTCGATAATATAGTAGGGTTTGTCGATTTTAAAGTTCAAAAAGAATCGATTTGGAGAATATTTGTTTAAAATTAATTCAACATGAAAACATTTATTCAACTTATCATTTTATTTAGCGCTAGTTTTCTATTTGCTCAAAATTATACATTAACAGGAGAAGTTATGGAGCAAAACAAAGTGCTTCCTTATGTTGATATAACCTTATCTAATCAAGACACAATCATCAATTTAACAACAGATGAACTTGGAAAATTCGCTATTGAAGCAAAGAAAAGTACGTACAAATTTGAAATCAACTATTTTGAAGAAATTGTTTTTCAGAAAGATATTCAATTGAATAATTCTATCGATTTAGGAAAGATTGAAATCAAAACATCTACAAACTTGAAAGAAGTTGTCGTTGGAGCTGAAAAGAAAATCATGGAACGAAAAATCGATCGTTTTGTTTTCAATGTAGAAAATTCTACTTCAGCTGCTGGCGGAACTGCAATGGATGTTTTACGCGTCACTCCTGGTTTGAATGTAACAAATGACAATATTGCGGTTTCTGGAAAAAATTCTGTAATGGTTTTGATTGATGACAAACCAACTTATATGTCGCAAACGGATTTGATTAATTATTTGGAGAGTATGAGCTCTTCTGATATTTCAAAAATTGAAGTCATTACGACTCCGCCTGCAAAATATGAGGCAGAAGGAAATAGTGGAATTATAAATATTGTAACAAAAAAAATAAAAAATAATAGCTGGAATTCCACTATTGGAGCATCATATACGCGAAGTAAAAGAAACACAGAGCGCTACAATGCAGCTTACAATTTACAAAAAGATAAATGGACAGTTCAGACTTCGTTGAATGCTGGAGATAGAAGATTTCTGAGAACATGGAACAACGAATTATTTTTCTCTGATGCGCGCAGACACAACATTTCTTACACAGATTATATCAACAAATATCTAGGAGGACGATTCTCTGTTGATTATAAATTAACCGATAAATGGACAATTGGCTCTAAATTTTCGTTCAACAATTCGAAATATAATTCAGAAAATCCACAAGAAATGTTTTTCAAGAATTTAACGAACGAAGTTTATCAAACAAATAAAGGAAATTCATTCGAAAATGGTAAGACGAATCAATCTTTGGTCAATCTTTATTCTGAATTTGCACTTGATTCATTAGGTAAAAAGATTTCATTTGATGCCGATTACGCCAATTATTCATCTCCTATGAATAGAACTTATGCAACCAATTCTTACAAAAATAATCAGTTAATAGAAGATTCTTTTTTTGGTGGAAAAAGTAATTTAAACAATCGTATTGAGAATTTTTCATCTAAAATTGATGTAGAACTTCCTTTAACAAATTTCAATTGGAGTTTTGGGGCTAAATTTTCGCAATCAAAATCAAATAATTTGGTTGAAGCATATAAAGCAGACGAAAATTACAACTATACATTTGATGAAAATTTGTCGAATCTTTTCAAATACAAAGAAAATAACGAAGCAATTTATTTGAACGGAAGTAAAAAGTTTGGAGAAAAATGGCAGATGCAAGCTGGTTTGAGATTAGAAGCAACACAAACAGAAGGTTTTTCGAGAGAAAATAATCAAACGAATAAAACAGATTATATCAAACTGTTTCCGTCATTTTATTTGTTGCATACTTTTGATAAAAGTAAAAGTTTAGGAATTAATTATTCGCGTCGTATCAATCGTCCAAATTACGAAAGTTTAAATCCTTTTCGAATGATACAAAACGAATATGTTTACAACGAAGGAAATCCTTTTTTGAAACCAGCTTTTACACACAATTTAGAACTTACTTTTACTTACAAAAAATTTGATACTCGACTTTATTATTCAAGTTTGAGAGATGGTGTCAATCAAGCTTCAATCATTGATGAGAACACAAAACATAATACTTTTGTTTGGATGAATTTTGTAGATTCGGATAGCTTTGGTTTGAGCCAAAATATGACGATAAATCCTACAAAATGGTGGTCAAGCGTTACTACTTTTGAAGTTTCTTATTCGAGCGCAAATGTTGCAATTTCTTCTAAGCGATTCAAAGGTTGGTCGAGTTCATTATTTTCGACAAATGATTTTACGCTTAATCAACAAAAAACGATGTTTATTAACTTGATTTATTTTCAAAATTTTGGAGAAACTTTCCAAAATTATAAACTAAAACCTTATGCTCGTTTCAATCTTTCGTTCAAATATTTGATGTTAGATAAAAAATTAGAATTGAGTTTGAATGCAACAGATATTTTCAAAGCGCAAGAATATTTATCACAAAATAACAATGGAATCGTACAAACTTTTGCGAATGTATGGGATACTCAAAGCATAAGAATTGGATTGAATTATAAATTCGGAAGTAATAAATTATCAGTAAAAAATCGCGAAACTGGAAATCAAGATGAAGTAAATAGAATGTAAAAATAATAATAAAAGACGATTTTATAAAATCGTCTTTTATTATTTAAAACCTCGCTTGCACTTGCACACTTCCCGTATGTATTGGCTTATTTTCTTCGGTTTTTCGTCCATCATACGAAATATTCAATTGCAAAAAACTTGTGATTTGCCGTTGGATTTGCAACTGCCAAACAAAATTATTTCCAGCGCGCAAACCTTCCATCATTTGATTTCCAACAACAGATTCTTGGTTTCCGATAAATTTATTGTTGATAAAACTAAAACTTCCCAACAAACTCATTTTATCCGAACCGTTCCATTGAATTTCTGTTCCCAAATCCGACTGATTTAATTGCTCTTCACCCGAAACATTCTTCTTATTTTGATAATTATAAAACAACGACGCAACAAGATTTTTTTCTGTTTGATACGTAATTTTTGGTGATAAACGAAGATTATTTAACTTATATCGTCTACTCAAAAATAATTCAGAATCGCTGTTAATCACCATATATTCAGTATCGAAACTTGCGATTAGATCTTGCAAAATCTTATAACGCGCTTGCAACAAATAACTGTCTGAATCACGGTATTCAGAACCTGTGTAAACATACGTTTGGGATTGTTGTTGATTGTAAATAAAATTTGACGACCATTTATATTGTGTTCCTTGATTAAAGAAAATCGACGAACGAATACTTCTTGTTTTACCTAAAATTTGAGCCGAATTCGTAAAAGGATTCCATTCTAACGTCGTTCCTTCTTTGCGCAACGAGTTACTTGCCGAGATATTTTGCTGAAACATCCAACGATTCCAGAATTCATTTTCGGTATTAAAAACTTGTTTTGGACGAAAACGCAACGTAAAATTGAATTGATTTTTATTCGTTTTCAAATACTCGATTGTATTCGTATACACGCGAATATAATTTGCTTGGTCGATAAATTCTGCCACTTCAAACTCGTCAATTTGCTCAATTCCATCGCCGTTATAATCCGTCCATTTGTAAATTCCCATTCCATCCGAAACTTTTACATACTGAAATTCACGCTGCGGTTCCACACCGCTTCCCACTTCATAATCTACATTTAATTGTAAACCTTGATTGAAAAAAGCTTTGTACCATTTTACGCTTCCTGTCATAAAATCTTCGTTCGGCGCATCTAAAAATTGATAATTAACTCGTCGATAATGGAAATTTAAATTTAATTGATGATTTTGTTTTTGTATTAATGTTGAATTAAAAATAGCTCCTTTACTTTGTTGAATATTTTGCCAAGTCCCTAAACGAACCGAATCGTCTTGACGTTGATAAACCGTCAAATCGATTTTATGACCAAGCGAATCTGCAAAACCTCCTTTCAACTGAAATTCATTCCATTTAAAACTTAAATCTGATTTTTGATTTTTTGTCAAATCATCCATGTCATTATTTTCGCCCCAAACTCTCGCTCCAACCCAAAATTTATTTCCAATTTTTCGTTTTCCATCCACCATATAACGTGCGAAATTGGTATTTTGAAGCGTTGCTTTTGTTGATAAAATATTTGCTTGTGCAACAATTTCATCTTTTTCAGTTTTGTAATTTGCATCAAGTTGATTTCTCAAACCTTTGTACAAACCAGTATTTTCAAGATAATCGAATTTATATTGCGCAGTAAATTTTTCTTTCCAAGATGAATTAATTTTCGCTGTGATAAAATTCTGATTAACACCACTTAATTCTTGATCTAAATTAAAATCTCGAGCAAATTCAACAGCTCGTAAACGCTCGGCACTTTTATAATTTTTGTTGATAAAATTCCATTCTGCATAAGGTGTAATTTTCCAATTTTTGAAAGAAAATGTTTTTTCACCATAAACACGAGTTGCTAAACCAGAATTATTTTGATCATCAATCGATGAAAATAAATTTTGATCATAATTACTCAAACCTAAATTAAAACCAATATTTCCATTATTTTTCAATTGATATTGACCATTCAATGTATAAATTTGTAACTTTTTAGGCGAAATTAATTGCTTTATAGGTTCATAATCACCTTGTAAAACGCCAGCAATTGCTTCGTTATATTGAAAGACTTTTCCGTTTTGATTCGCATTTATTTGTCGATAATTTCCTTGATTCGCACCAACATACGTGAAAGCCACTTGATACAATTCATCATTTGGATCCGTCGAATACTCAAAAATATCTAACCCATTTTGATTTACTTTTCGATACAATATTTTATTCGAATCATAAGTCGTTTTCTCAGCAGAAACAGTGTACATTTTATCAGGATCATTTCCTGCATTTGCCAAAATTTGCTTTTCAGCATCTGTCAAATCATTTCCAAGTGAATTATTTTTCGAATCTCCTTGAGAAAAGAAAAAACCTGACAATTTCAATCGCTCCGATTCATATTCAGCGCCACCATAAAGTAAAACTTGTGAATAATTTCGAGAATTGTACAAATACTCCACATTAATGCGCGTATTTGCGGTAATCAATCGGTTTGAAGTAAAAGAAATTTCGCCCGTATTGTAATTAATCACATAATCATTTTGCTCTCCTCGCTCCAACAAAACGCCATCAATATATACTTTTTCACTTCCCGAAATAATAATCACATACAATTCGTTATTTTTTCCAGAAAGCCTGTAAGGACCTTGATTTCCGTCTTGTCCAACAAAATTAACGCGCATAAATTCGCCTCGTGTAATACTTCCCGAAGCAAAAATATTGGTCGACGATTTTTCTCCTTTCAACTGAGTTGATAATTGTAAACCTGTTACTTTTTGATTGAATGGATTGAAAAAATCTCTTTCTTGATTTGTATTAATATCAATATGACCAGCTCGAATTTTTGAGTTTTTACTCGCTAATTCAATGTAAACTTTGTCAAATTCTTGCAAATTTTGCGTGTATCCATCCGATTCTATTGGCACATTATTATCCGCAATTGCTGCATTTACCGTAATATCATCTGATAATTTTCCAGACAATTCTAAATCCAACGAAGATTGCACAGACGCACTTTGATTGTTTCCAAAACGAATTCCACGAACCATCGAACCTTTGCTATTCAAACCATCAAAAACATCTTTGTTCGCTTGTTTTGAATTCGGTTCTATTCGATGAAAAATATCAACTGGTTTTGCATCATTAACAATGATATTCGGATTTTTAGCATAAAAAACAGATTCGGCTAATTTTGGATTAACAAAATACTGAATTTTCACCATTTGTTTGGCGATTGATGAATTAAAATAAACTTCGTTTCGTTCGAAATTTATCGTATAAAATTCTTTTGAAATTGGATTTCCTGTCGAATCTAAAATTTGAAATTTTTCGGATAAAATTCCTTTATTTTTCAGCTTTATCGTATCAGAAAGTTGAACAGAATCTTGTCTAAAATTAGGATTTTTCCACCCAGAATGTTGAGCAAAAACAAAACTGTTCACTAACCAAAAACATAGAAAAAATAGAATCCGAAACTGCAAAAGATTTTATTAGAATAACGAAAATTTAAGCTAAAAATTTTACTCGAAATTTAATCACTTTTTTTGAATCAAATAATAGTTTCTTTGAATACGATCATTATAATTTTTTTGATCTTTTGAAGAATGATTCAAATCGACCACACCAATTTTTTTTATTGAATAATTATTGAAATGATCCACAAAAAAAGTAGAATCTGAAGGACTTGCTAACATTCCAAACTTCTCTTCTTTCGGGAAAACAGTTTCTTTTCCATCGTTAATTGCAAGAATTGAAGTCCCATAATCCAACACTATTTCTGGAACAAAACTTTGCCATTCGTATGTTTTAATTTGATTTTGTTGTTCTAATTTCTTTAGATTTTTAGCAGAAGAATACAACTCTTCGGAAAAAGTTAATTTAGAAAGTGGAAATCCAAATGCAACAACCGAGCACATCAATAAAATAGTTGAGTAAAATATCTGTTCGAATGATTTTATCTTTAATCCTTTAAAAATTGAGATTCCTAAAATTAATCCTACGACAGCAAAAGGAATCGACCAAACCAAAAATTCTGACAAACGATCTTTTGTATAAATAAAAACACCAACTGAAATTGCGATTCCTATTATTCCGTATAAACCAAACGCAAAATTGGTAAAATATCGTTCAGTTTTATTTGATAAATTTTTGAATTCTAATCGTAAATATTCGATATAAAAGCCAATATTCATCGCTAAAGGAATTAAAACTGGTAATAAATATCTTGATTTTTTTTCTGGAATTACAGATAATAAAACCACCGATAAAATCGTCCATAACCAAGCAAATTGATAGGCTTTTTTGTTTGCAACTTTATTCTTTAGATAGGGATAAATCAAACTTACCAAAGCCGGAATTGTCCATAAACCAGATTGCGTAAAGAAACTCCAATAATAATAAATTGGGCGAGTATTATAGCTATGCCAATTGTTCACTTCCTTTTGAGAAGCCGCTAAAAAATGTTCTGGATCAAAATATTTCACATACATCATCCATGCAAATCCTACAACACAACCTAATATTATCGTTAAAATTGTAATTCCTAAATTTCTTCCTAATTTGTATCTATAAACAATAAAATAGGCAATTAAAAAAGGTAAAAATAACGCATACAACGAAACTGGACCTTTGCTCATTATCGAACAAGCCAACAAGAAAAATGCAGCAATAAAATTGAATAAATTAAATTTTGATGATTGAAATTCTTTCACCAAAAACAATATTGCTCCCATCACAAAACTATGCGTGTACATGTCCCAATTGTTATCTCTCCCTGAGAAAAACACGTAAAATGAAGTGATTAAAACCAATGAAGAATTAACAACTTGTTGTTTTGTTAAATCGAAATGCGTTAATGTTTTATAGAACCAAACGACTAATAAAATGGTAATTAGAACAACTGGAATGCGTAGCCAAAAAAAGTTTTCGAAACCAAAAACACTTCCAAAAACAGCTGTAATCCAAGTTGGTAAAGGTGGCTTTTCATAACGAGGCAAACCGTTAAGCGTGGTAAAAATCCAATTTCCATCGTGTACCATTTCTCGCGCCGAAATAATGTTTCGAGCTTCCATAATGTTCGTTTGTAAAACGCCAAGATTGACAAACAACATCAAAATTGTTACGATGATTAAAAATAAAACTGAATTTTGCTTAATCCACTGAACCATTTTTTTCTTTTCGTTTGATTAATATATTTCGAGCATAAACGATAAATCCCATAAAATGACCAACAAATAAGACGGGATCTTTTCGAATAATCGCGTAAGTTAAAATCAACAATGATCCTGTTAAACTAATGGCCCAAAATCCCATTGGTAATTGCGATTCGTGTTTTCGTTCGGAATAAATCCATTGATAGACGAAACGAAATGTGAAAAGTACCTGAGATACGACTCCTAAAAATAAAAGCCACATCGGAATTTTTTCGTTTTTGAATAATAAATCTACATCAAAAATTCCGTTATTGAAACTATATAAAACAATTAATGCAGGAAAAATATACAAGAAAATGCGTACTATTTTCGGAAATTCTTTCCAATGATTTTGAAGTTGAATATTTCTTATATAGATATAATACGTCAATGTTTGTCCCAACATAATCGAAAAATCATGACGTAAATAACCATATAAAAATAGCAAAACAGAGGCAAACAAGCTAACTTCCCAAAATAATTTTGGTGTAAGAACTTTCTTATTCTTTTCGGAAACAATCCATTGTAAAATAAGACGACTCGAAAAAAGTGCTTGTGCAAGAAAACCAATACTGATGATAACCCAATTTGGCATTACGCTCTTTCTTGAATTTTATAATTGATGTATTTTTTCTTCATCCAAACAAATGCAAAACAATCCATTAACGGTCCTAATAAACGGTTCCATAAATTGAATTTTGATTCGCCTGCAATACGAGGAAAATGCTTGACAGGAACTTGAGTAACCGTTCCATTTTGTAATAAAATCATAGCTGGTAAAAAACGGTGCAATCCTTTGAACATCGGAATTTTTTTCGCTTTTTCAGCATCTATAACTTTTAATGGACAACCCGTATCATCCATTCCATCATTGGTAAATGCTCTACGAATAGAATTGGCAATTTTAGATGACATGTTTTTCACGAAAGAATCTTTGCGATCTGCACGAACTCCAGTCACCAAATCATATTGATCTGCTAACGCTAATAATTTATTGAAATCTTCTGGATCAGTCTGTAAATCCGCATCGATATAACCAACCCATTTTGATTCCACTGTATCAAAACCAGCTTTTATAGCTGCAGATAAACCATAATTTTTGTCAAAAGAAATATAATGAAAAGCTTGATTTCTATTACAAATCTCTTTGATAAGAGCCAAACTTTTGTCTTTAGAACCATCATTAATCAATAAAATTTCAGTCCGTTTTATTGACTTTGACAGATATTGATTCATTGTTTCTTCCAATCTTATCAAGTTATCTTCCTCATTATAAATTGGGATGATAATTGTAAACTCTGTTGACATTTTTAAATTATTTCAGAGGACAAAGCTATGAAATAATCAAACGAAATTAAAATATTTTTGTTGAAGCTAATTTATTTCATATCAAATCGAAACGAACTTTGTTTGATGATAAAAAACAGTTTTTTTTTAAACCAATAATTTATCCATTTCTTGAACAAGAATACCCTTATCTTCATTATTAATCAAGACTACAGCATTTCCTATTCCATAAGGTTTATAACGCTCTAAGAAGCTTTGATCTTTAAACAAACCAATTGTTTTTGTAGGCGCTGCACAACTCAAATGCATCATACCAGAATCGGCTGCAATCACAAATTCGCAACTTTTCATCACCGCTGCAATTTCTCTCACATCTTTACTATAATAAGTAGGTAATCTATGATTTAGCATCGAAATATTTTCGACAGGTAAAATTTCAATTAGATTATATTCTTGCGAATATTTTGGATAAAATAAATTATAAAATTCTATCCACCATTCCTCATCATAACATTTTACACCAGTTGCATACGTAAAAAACGCCAACGTTTTCTTTGAAGGATCTTGAATCAATTCATTTAACATTTCTATTCCTTTCGTAGATTCTTGCTCTGTTAACTGAATATTTAGAATTGGAATACCTAAATTTCCTTTTTTATTTTTAAATAATTCTAAATATTTTCTGAATTGATAAACTGGATATTGTGCTTGATGAATATGAATTTCTTGGTTCGAATTCATTTCAAATTCATTTCCAAAAATTTTATACTTAGAATTTGCAAAAGAAGTCGAAAGTAGTCCTGAAGATGAATTTTTATCAACATTAATCACTAAATCGTAATTCTTTTTCTTGATTTTTAGCCAAACTTTAGCGTATTGAATCAATTCTTTGAAAGGTTTTTTAGGTAATTCAATAATTTGATCAACTTGTGGATAGTTCTCAAAAATAATCGTGGCAACCTTACCTTTTACAAATAAGTCAATTTTAACATCTGGATTATATCGGATAATTTCCTGAATCAAAGGTGTAATCAATAGAATATTTCCTAGACGCTGATTAGGTCTGTTTATCAGTACTCTATTAAGTTCAAGAGGTTTTTCTTTGTCTATTTTTGGCAAATTACCATCACCTATTCCTCCTGTTAATCGACGCATAATTGTACGACGAAAATGATTGACTGATTTTTTAAAACTCATTAAAAAGTGCTCGTTAAAAAATACCTTTATTGTATTTCTTATTTTTCCACGAAACTATGTAAACTATTGGTAATTACGAAAT
This sequence comes from Empedobacter sp. UBA3475, assembly GCF_002378465.1. Classification (NCBI taxonomy): domain Bacteria; kingdom Pseudomonadati; phylum Bacteroidota; class Flavobacteriia; order Flavobacteriales; family Weeksellaceae; genus Empedobacter; species Empedobacter sp. UBA3475. The sequence goes on from NZ_DFRA01000033.1 coordinate 41,241, forward strand.
ATTTTTTTCATAAAAAAAGATCTCTTATCGAGATCTTTAAATTATTTTGTTTTAGTAGGACGAACTTCTATTTTACTTGGCAAAACATTTGGATTCATTTTCAATAAATCAACTACCATTTGTCCTAAATCTTCGGGCTGAATTTTCCATCCATCCTCTGAATTTGGCACATGATCATTAAAGTTTGAAGTCACAGAACCAGGCATAATCGTTGTACATTTGATATCATAATTTCTCAAATCTAACATCGCAGCTTGTGTAAAACCGACAACGCCAAATTTCGAAGCATTGTAACCCGCTCCATTCGCAAAGAAATTTGTTCCCGCCAAAGAAGCAATCGAAATATAATATCCTTTCGAAACTTTTAGTGCTTCAACAGACGCTTTTATCGTATGAAAAACTCCTGTTAGATTAGTATCAATCATCGCATTCCAATCTTCTAAAGAAAGTTCATCAACTGGTGCAAATTTTCCTAAACCAGCATTTGCAATCACAATATCCAAACGTCCAAACGCAGAAATAATTTGCTCAATTGCATTTTGTTCATCTTCGAAATGTCTCACATCCGACTGAATAGCCAATACATTTTGATTTCCTAAATAATGACGAGCTTTTTCAACATCATCAATGTTTCGTCCAGAAATTGCCACTTTCAAACCATTTTCTACCAATGATTTTGCAATTCCTAATCCAATTCCTTTTGTTCCCCCCGTTATATAAGCTACTTTACCTTCTATATTTTGCATAATTATTTTAGTTTTATTTTTGGTTCAGCCAATTCCATTTACCATCTTTTCGGTAAATAAATCCGCCTTCTTTTGCGTTATCTTGATGCGCATAAATCGCATCATAATCTAAAGTTACGATTTCATTTTTAGAAACTCCATTTAAATTTCGTTTCACTCCATCTTTATAATTCGAATAAAGTGGCGTTCCTTTTGGAATCATCATCAACGTTCCGAAATCATAATTTGTAATTTTGAACGGATCTTTTGCTCCTCCCAAACCATAAATTTGACTTCCTTTTTTCATATTATTCACAATAAATAAACGGATATTTCCTTTTGTATCAATCATTCTATATAAATAATCCACCACACCGTCACCAAAAAAGTCGCCTTTAATTGCGAAGCATTTGTAAGCTGTTGCTAAATAAAATTCGCTAAAAGCTGGGTGCGTAGAAATTTCTGTTTCGAATTGATTGACAAAATTTTGTTGTGTGATTAAATAACCACTAAACGCATACAAATCGCCTTGAGCAGAAGAATCATTAACTCCTTCATCCAAAATTAATTTAGACGAGCTAACATCTAATTTCACCCAGTTTCCACTTTTTGCTTTCCCATTATCTTTAATTGCAAACGCTTCACCTTTTTCTGAAATTTTAACAGGATATCCATACGGAATTTTACCAATTCGTTTTCCATTCGGACTTGTTCTAACTGTCAATCCTTCTTGCGCTATAACTTGATAAATTTCTTGTGAAAACACAATAGAACTCATCATCAAAATGAATCCAACAACTATTTTTTTCATGATGTAAAATTAAAAAGCTTCAAGTAATCTTGAAGCTTTTATATGAACTATTTTAAATTAAAATTTATCAAGAATTCTTAGTCTTTTTATTTTCTTTTACAATTCGATAAGCGATGTAAAGGAAGATCAACCAAACTGGAATTAATTCTACTGAAATTTTAAGTCCTGTAAACCACATAATCACTAAAATTCCAAATAAGAAAATTAGACAAATATAATTACTGATAGGATACAAGAAAGATGGAAATAATGTTTTTGTATTCTCCAAATTCTTTTGTTTTCGGTATTTAAGATGTGTTATCGAAATCATAATCCAGTTAATTACCAACGAAGAAACCACTAAAGACATCAATACATGAAATGCATCTTCTGGAATTATTTTATTAATTAAAATACAAATTGCTGCGAAAAAAGATGAAACTAAAATCGCCATAACAGGGACGTGATTTTTGTTTAATTTTTTTAAGAATTTAGGCGCATTTCCTTGTTCTGCCAAACCATATAACATTCTACTATTACTGTAAACAGAGCTATTGTAAACTGATAAAGCAGCCGTCAAAACAATAATGTTTAGTGCATTGGCAATTAATCTTGAAAAATCAATTGTGTTACCAAAAATATTTAGTTTCAAATGATTCAAATTCTCAAAAACCATTACAAAAGGACTACTTTTATCCGTAATCGTTTCCCAAGGAGCTAACGAAAATAAGATAATTAATGCTCCAACATAGAAGATTAAAATTCTATAAATTACTTGATTGGTTGCTTTTGGAATTGTTTTTTCTGGATTTTTAGCTTCAGCAGCTGTGATGCCAATCAATTCTAAACCTCCAAAAGAAAACATAATAAGAGCCATTGCGGCGAATAATCCACTAAAACCGCCTTCGCTATTACCAGATAACCAACCTTTTGGAAAAAAACCTCCGTTGTTCCAAAGATTTTGTATTGTTGCTTGTTCACCTCCAGTTCCGCTTATTAATAAGTAAGCTCCGAAGATTATCATAGCAATAATGGCAATTACTTTGATGATAGAAAACCAAAATTCAGCTTCACCAAACATTTTTACTGAGCCTAAATTCAATGCGTTAATCACAATAAAAAAGAACAAACTCGACGCCCATAATGGAATTTCTGGCCACCAAAATTGTACATAAATTCCGATTGCAGTCAATTCGGACATACTTACTAAAACGTAAAGAATCCAATAATTCCAACCAGAAGCAAATCCAGCAAAAGATCCCCAATATTTATATGCAAAATGACTAAAGCTTCCTGAAACAGGCTCGTTAACAACCATTTCTCCTAATTGGCGCATAATAAAAAAGGCTATAATTCCTGCAATTGCATATCCCAAAATAACAGATGGTCCAGCTAAAACAGCAGCAGGTCCAATTCCTAAAAACAAACCAGTTCCAATCGCGCCACCTAAAGCAATCAATTGAATATGTCGGTTAGTAAGGCCTCTTTGTAATTCTTTTTCTTCAGTATTATTTATTTGACTCACGTGTGATGTATTAATTTGTTAAATATATGTAAAAACTATTTTCTAAAAGAACAATTTGAAGAATTGTCTTGTTTGAATTAATATAAAGAAAATGCTTTAATAATAAATTTTATTCATGTTAAATCATCTAAAAATTGAAAAAATATTCAATAAAATTTCTAATTATATAAAAATCAACCTTATGAAAAAACTACTTTTTACTTTTTTACTGACATTATTTACCTCTGTTCAGCTTTTTGCAGATGGACCTTTTTTATATTCTTTACCTTTTGGTTCGAGAGTTTATCCTGATGAAACGATCTTAGAAAAAACGAAAGAAAAAGGAATTGATTATTCTACTTTCGAAAAATATATGTTGGATAATAATATAGAATTAGGCAAAAAAGTTGGGCTTCTTTCTGAACTCGAAGTTTATTTTGTGGTGAATGATAATCAAAAATCATATTTTGTTGATTATAAAGAGAAATTTAAAAAGTCAGTTGGAAAGAAATTTGGAACTAAAACTCCAATCAATGAACGATTTTTAATTGCGTTGATGGATGATTACGATATAGAATCTCCTAAAGTAGAAGTATATCAAAAATTTGTTGATGAAAATCCTCAAAGTAAAACGATGCAATTTGTGAATATTTTTGCTTATAATTTTAATCTTATTTGGGATGATGATAAAAAAGATTATTCTTCTATGAATGATTTTATAGAAAAATATCAAGATAATTGTTTGCAAAATTTTGAGAGTTTTAACAACGATACTTCTGCCGATATTTTTTCTGAATTTGAAGAGATTATTGCGTTAGGATACAATTGCGATTATGCTTTGAATGTCTTGCTCCTGCAAATAATCGATTGAATATTCTGAATCAAAAAACAGGATTTACTTTAAATAAAATTGCAAATGCAGAACCAATTCCAAGAATGGTTGTGACGTCAAATGCTTCTCAAATTGGATTGTCGGCTTATGAATGGTTAGGTGAGGAAATGATGTTAATTTCAAGCTTGAAAATTTCGGATGAAGAGAAAACTCTTCTGAATTATTTTGCCGTAAATGAAACATACAATTATATCAATCATGTCAACAATCTATATGTTTTATTTGAAGCGATTCAGAAAATGCCCTCACAATTAGCGAAATCTGCGAATAATAAATCTGTTGAAAAAATTGCTGCAAAAGATAATTGGAAGAAAATAAATCAATTGTATGATGTATTGAAAAAGAATTTTCAAAAAGAGAATGAAATAGCTGTAGATTCTAGCTCAAACCTTGATGATTTGCGTAATTTGATTTATTATTTGTATCTCAATCCAAAAGAATTGTCAAAAGTTTATCAAAACTAATTATAACCGAAATATTAAATTTTTTCAAAGACTTTAATTCGTAAATGTTGTAGATTTTATTTTAAATTTATCTTCTAAATAACAAAAAAATGAAATCAATTTATTTTCTTGGATTGGGAGCTTTAGGAGCAAAATATGCAGCGAGTTTTTATGAATATAATCCAGAAATTGTAAGTGTAATTGTAGATGAGGAGCGAAAAAATCGATACGAAAAATCGCAAATTTTTGTGAATGATAAAGCGTATGATTTTAATTATGTCACAAAAATCGAGGAGAATAATTATCCAGATTATATATTTTTAGTCGTTAAAAGTTCACATTTACAGCAAGCGATAGAAGATATGAAGCCTTTTGTTGGTGAAAACACAATGATTGTAAGTTTGATGAACGGAATTTCTTCTGAACGTGTTTTGGCAGATCATTTTGGATGGGATCGTGTGGTGAATGCAGTTGCATATATGGATGCTGTAAAAGTTGATAATCGCGTGACGTTTTCGAGTATAGGAAAAATTATTTTTGGGAAAATGGATTCAATTAATCATGATAAATTAGTCGATTTACATGAATTGATGAATGTTGCTGAAATTCCAAATCAATTATCGGATGATATTCAGAAAGCGCAGTGGGCGAAATATTTGGTAAATGTTGTCGGAAATCAATTGACGTTTTTGTTGGAGTTTCCATATGGACAATTTCGTACCAATCAACATCTCGAGGTTTTAATGGATATGATTTCTAATGAAGTTCTTGCAGTTGGGAATGCACATGGAGTTGCAATTGGTCAAGAAGAAGTGGATCGAATGAAATCTACGATGAAAATTGTGGATGAATTTGGTAAAACTTCGATGTTACAAGATCGCGAAGCAAAACGATATTCGGAAGTGGATGAATTTGCAGGCGAAATTATCAGTTTAGGAAAACAATATAATATTCCGACACCTTACAACGAGTTCATTTATAATATGGTAAAATCAATCGAAGAAACATATTAAAATAGTCATAAAGTCATTCAATTTTGGATGACTTTTTTATTTGAAATCAATCGCTTTTGGATAAGCAACTTTCTGAATAATATAAATCGATAGCATAAAAAATATACTCATGATTAATGTTGCAACAGGTAAATATTTTATCGAGTCAGAAGGTAAAATCATTGGTAAAATAACCATTGCAAAAGCAGGAGGTAAGCGTAAATCTGTTAATTTCAAAATAAACATTACGATAATCAAATCGATCAAGCCAATGATTAACCAATTATCAAGATAATGCATTGTTAAACAACCAGCCATTGTAGCCATGAACATTACAAGAATACGTTTTAGACGTACGGTTAATTTTAATGTTGGATTATTTAAAGATTCAAAAGAAATTACGATAATAGGTGGAATAGCAGAGAAATGTGCAAAACCGCTAAAATAACAAGCTGTAAACCAAACTACACATAATCCGATTAACCATCTGTTATGGCTTGTATAAATCATTGGAACCGCATTTTCAGTTGGTTTTAGTTTGAATATTTTTATTGATAGAAAAAGTAAAAAGACAAATAGAAATATCGCATATAGAAATACAAAAGATTCTGTATTTGTAACAATTGGTAATAATCCCGTAGCTAATGCTGGCGCAAGTTGACTTTTAAAAATTTTCAAGACAATTAACATTGCAACCAATACCAATGCTAATTTGAATGATAATATAATCGGTAAAAAATTAATCCCAAATCCTAAAATAGCAGTTATGGATGGAAGTAAAAAAATATGAAATGGTCGTTGTAGCCATTTATTTTCTCGAAACGTTAAAATTCCGACAGATAATGCAGCAACTTCTGGTAAAATAATTTCTTTATCATCATAAATCATTGCTGTTCCAATCATGATTAAAATAAATAGAAAAGCGACAGAGTATGAGACAAAAGATTCTTTATTACCTAAGATAGATTTCATGAAATAAATGTATAAAAAAAACCTTTGCAAATATACAAAGGTTTTTGTCGGGGTGGCAGGATTCGAACCTGCGACCTCCTGCTCCCAAAGCAGGCGCGATGACCGGGCTACGCTACACCCCGATTCGGTCATTCAAAAAAAATGCGGAGAGACAGGGACTCGAACCCTGGCATCGGTTTCCCGATGACAGATTAGCAATCTGCTCCATTACCGCTCTGGCACCTCTCCTGGTTTTTAATAAAACGTGTGATCCAGTCAGGATTCGAACCTGAGACCTACTGCTTAGAAGGCAGTTGCTCTATCCAGCTGAGCTACTGGACCGATCCAAAAATTCATTGAATTTTGTCGGGGTGGCAGGATTCGAACCTGCGACCTCCTGCTCCCAAAGCAGGCGCGATGACCGGGCTACGCTACACCCCGATTCGGTCATTCTTTTACGATAAATCTTTCTATTTTCGGATGAAAATTTTGTCGGGGTGGCAGGATTCGAACCTGCGACCTCCTGCTCCCAAAGCAGGCGCGATGACCGGGCTACGCTACACCCCGATAGATTTCATTATCGTGGGTGCAAATGTAAGGTGATTTTTGAAAATTAACCAAATATTTTTAAGAATATTTTTCGGAAACTTTCATATATGTTTCTAAATCTTTATCTCCTCTTCCTGAAAGATTCAGAATCACAATGTCTTGCGGTTTAAAATTAATTTTTTCTAAAGCAGCTAAAGCGTGAGAAGATTCTAATGCAGGAATGATTCCTTCCTCTTTTGTCAACATAAAAGCAGCTTCCAAGGCTTCATCATCTGTTGCATTTAAGAATTCAGCACGTCCAGTTTTGAACAAATGCGCATGTAAAGGACCAACGCCAGGATAATCTAATCCAGCCGAAATTGAATAAGGTTCAACAATTTGTCCATCTTTATCTTGCATCAATAATGTTCGACTTCCGTGAATAATTCCTTCTGTTCCTTTGATAGTTGTAGCAGCAGTTTCTCCAGATTCTACGCCCAAACCTGCCGCTTCAACCGCGATTAATTTGACAGAATCATCATTTAAAAAATGATAAAAAGCTCCCGCAGCATTACTTCCGCCACCAACACAAGCAATCACGTAATCAGGATTTTCTTTCCCATATTTCTCTTTCATTTGTGCTTTAATTTCTTCTGAAATAATCGCTTGGAATTTCGTTACCATTGCTGGATAAGGATGAGGACCAACTACAGAACCAATGATGTAAAAAGTTTCAGGATTATTGATCCAATAACGAATCGCTTCATTTGTTGCATCTTTCAAGGTTTTACTTCCTGAGGTTGCTGGAATAACTTCTGCACCTAACATTTTCATTCGTGCAACATTTGGTGCTTGACGAGCAATGTCAATTTCTCCCATAAAAACGATACATTCTAATCCCATCAACGCACAAACAGTAGCAGTTGCAACACCATGTTGTCCAGCACCAGTTTCGGCAATAATTTTGGTTTTACCCATTCGTTTTGCTAAAAGAGCTTGACCAATCGCATTATTGATTTTATGTGCACCTGTATGATTCAAATCTTCACGCTTTAATAAAATATTGGTGTTATATCTTTTTGAAAGATTTGGTGCAAAATACAATGGACTTGGTCGACCAACGTAATCTTTTAATAACAAATTAAATTCATTTTTGAATTCGTCTGTATCGATATATTGTGCTAAAGCTTCAGATAATTCTTCACAATTATGATGTAATAACTCTGGGATAAATGCTCCTCCAAATTCACCATAAAAACCTCTTTCGTCAACTTCGTATTTCATTTTGTTTCTTTTTTAATTTTGTTCAATTCGTCCATCAATTGTATCGATAAACTGTTTTACTTCGTCAGTTTTTTTTATTCCTGGTGCTGACTCAAAACCACTATTGATATCAAATCCAATACATTTCGGATGCTGAAAATTTTTCAAGATAAATGCATCTTCAAGTGTTATTCCGCCACTTAATAAAAAGGGTATTGATAACTGATAATTTGTTAACAATTGCCAATCAAATTTCTTTCCAGTTCCTCCGTAATTATTTGATTTTGTATCGAAAACAAAACTATCAATAACTTGTTGATAAGTGGTTAATTGTTGAAAATCTTCAATCGATTTTATGCCAACGGCTTTCCAAATTTTAAAGTCTAAAAAGTTTTCATCAGTTAATAATCGTTGATGTTTTTGATTGATTAATTCTTCACAAAAGTCAGCTGTTTCATCACCATGTAATTGGACAACATCTAATTTATATTCTTCAACTTTTTCGAGAATTTTCTCGACTGATTCATTCACGAAAACGCCAACTTTTTCTGCATTCGGAAAAACTTCAAAAATAGATTCGTCTTCTACAAATCTTTTTGATTTTGGATAGAAAATAAAGCCTACATAATCGGGTTCGATTGCTGCAATTTCTTTAAAATTTTCGATGTTATTATTTCCGCAAACCTTTACTTGAAAACGTTTCATTTTGATTCTTTTACAAATTGCTCAAATGCTTGAGATGGATTATCTGCTTTCATAAAATTTTCACCAATTAAAAATGCCTGAAATCCAGCTTGTCTTAATTCTTTTACTGTTTTAGGATCAGAAATTCCACTTTCCGCAACTTTAATTAAATCGGTTGGTAATTGTTTCAAGATTTGTTTTGATTTTTCAATATCAACTTCGAAATTTTTCAAATTACGATTGTTAATTCCAATCAAATCAATGAATTCATTTACCTTTTCTAATTGATCTTCTGAATGTAATTCCAATAAAACTTCTAATCCAATTCCCTTAGCAGTTTTAGCTAAATTATAGACTTCGTCTTTTGTTAAACATTCTGCAATTAATAACATCAAATCTGCACCAATCGCTTTTGTTTCGTACACTTGAAATTCATCAACAATAAAATCTTTACGCAAAACAGGAATATTCAACACTTCTTTTGCTTGTTTTAAATCATCAAAACTTCCGCCAAAAAATTGCTCATCTGTTAAAACAGAAACGACAGAAGCACCAAACTTTTCGTAACCGGAAACAACTTCTTTTACATTTGCGTCTTTGTTAATAAAACCTTTCGATGGTGATTTTCGCTTAAATTCTGCAATAATTCCAGATTTTAATTTATCTAAAATTGAAGCTTTTGTAGATTTAACAGGAAGCAAAAAATTTTCTGAATTTCTAAAACTTTCTATTGATTGAGTTTTCTGTTTTTCTAAAATTTCAATACGTTTTTGCGCGACAATTTCGTCTAATATCGTTTTCATGGTTTCATTAATTTTTGGAATACATTCAATGCTTTTTTACTGTCTAAACTTTCGTTCGCAATTGCTACACATTCGATTAAATCTTTGGTTGGATAAATTGTTTTAAGCGCTAAAGCAGCATTTGCTAAAACAACTTCTTTTTGTGCTTTAGTTGAATTTCCTTCTAAAACGCTCAAAAATATTTTTGAATTTTCTTCGATTGATTTTCCTCCTTTTATCTCATCAGGTTGAAGAATATTTAAACCAAAATCTTTACTTTCTAAAACAAATTCCCCCGAATTATTGAACACTTTTGTAGGCGATGTCAACGAAACTTCATCATAACCAGCCAACGCAGTCGAAATCGAATATTTCACGCCCGAATTTTGCATCACATAATGATATAATCGAGCAGTTTTGACATCATATGTTCCTAAATTTTGAAATTCTGGTTGAACAGGATTCACCAAAGGCCCCATTAAATTGAAAAATGTTTTTATCGCCAAACCTTTTCTAATCGGAGCAACTTTCGCTAAAGCCGGATGAAAGAGTGGCGCATGTAAAAATGTAATTCCAACTTCTTCGAACTCACGTTTTAATTTATCTTGATTAACAGAAAATTCGTAACCAAAATTATCCAACATATTCGAAGAACCGCTTACAGACGACGTTCCGTAATTTCCTTGTTTAATAATTTTCTCTCCAGCTCCAGCCAAGACAAAACAACTCAATGTCGAAATATTAAAAGTGTCTTTTCCGTCACCGCCCGTTCCTACAACATCAATCGCTTGCTTTGGTAAATTAACTTTGATGCATAAATCTAACAACGCTCGACGATATCCTTTTAATTCTTCCAACGTAATGTTACGCATATTAAAAATGGTCATAAATGAAGCTAATTCGACAGCCGAATATTTTTCTTCCGAAATTTCCACCATAATTTGATAGGCTTCATTTTCGCTCAAAGTATAATTTTCGAATAATAAATTTAATAATTTTTTCATCGTTTTAAGCTTCTAACCAATTCTTAATCATCTCATCTCCAAGTGGTGTTAAAATAGATTCTGGATGAAACTGAACACCGCGAACATCATACGTTTTGTGACGTAAAGCCATCACTTCTCCTTTTGGACCAACTGCTGTAATTTCTAATTCTTCAGGAAAATCTTCATTTGAAACTACCCAAGAATGGTAACGTCCAACTTCTAATTTTTTTGGTAAATTTTGGAATAACACTTCGTCTTTTATTACTTCAATTTTAGATTCAACTCCGTGAAAAACTTCTTGTGTATTTAATAATTTCCCTCCAAAAACTTCTCCAATTGCTTGTTGTCCTAAACAAACGCCAAAAATAGATTTTGTTGAAGCATATTTCTCGATGATTGGTTTCAATAAATTGGCTTCATCAGGAACTCCTGGACCTGGAGAAAGTAATATTTTATCATAATTATTCACATCTTCCAAAGTAATTCCATCATTGCGAACAACGGTAATATCATCGGCGAATTTCTTTAATGAATGCACTAAATTATAGGTGAACGAATCGTAATTATCGATAACTAAAATTTTCATAGTTTATAGGTTTTGAGCGATTTCTATTGAGCGACGAAGCGCTCCTAATTTATGATTGACTTCTTGTAATTCATTTTCTTCGACCGATTTGGAAACAACTCCAGCACCAGCCTGAAAATATAAGGTATTTTGTTTGCTGACGAACGTACGAATCGCAATCGCCATGTTGATGTCACCGTTGAATCCTAAATATCCAATTCCGCCACCATAAACGCCACGATTTTGATTTTCGTAACCGTCTAATAATTCCATTGCTTTGAATTTTGGTGCGCCAGAAAGTGTTCCAGCCGGAAAAGAGTCTGCAAAAACTTTCATCGTATTTACGCTTGGATCCAATTGAGCAGTTACTTTTGAAACCATGTGAATCACATGCGAGAAATACTGAATTTCTTTGTATTGTGCGACTTTTACATCAGCAGAATTTCGACTTAAATCATTGCGAGCCAAATCGACCAACATCACATGCTCTTCATTTTCTTTTGGGTCAGCAATTAATTTTTCGGTCAATTCTTTGTCCAAAGTTGGACTTCCAGTTCTGCGAACTGTTCCTGCAATAGGATGAATTTCTGCATGATTATTATTAATGATAATTTGCGCTTCTGGTGAAGATCCGAAGATTTTATAATTTCCGTAATCGAAATAAAACAAATAGGGCGAAGGATTTACAGAGCGTAAAATGCGGTAAACATTAAATTCGTCACCCGAAAATTTTTGTTTGAATTGACGAGAAGGAACAATTTGGAAAACATCTCCACGGAAACAAGATTGTTTACATTTTGTCACCATTTCTTTGAATTCATCATCTGTTAAATTCGATTGAATTTCACTTTCTACATTAAATGGATATTCAACAATTGATTTGTTATGAACAACACTTTTAATTTCAGAAAATTTAGAATCTATTTCATCATTTTGAAATTCGATGAATTGAATTTCATTGTGAAAATGATTGAACACCACAATATTTTGATAGAACGAATACGAAAATTCTGGAATCGTTGCTTCGTTTCCTTTTGCTGAAAATTTTACTGTTTCAAAATGTGGAATCGCATCCCACGCAATGTATCCAAATAAACCATTTACAGGTAAATCTTCTCCATTTTGAATCATAAACTGACTTGTAAATTTTTTGAATTTCTCTGTCAATTCTTGACCATTCAACGCATATTCTTTTGTTTCTCCATTCGCATACGTTTCATTCACAATTCCGTTTGTAACCTTAAAAGTTGCGATCGGATTTAGACAAATAAAAGAGTTAGCATCTGTCTTAGAATGATAGTCAGAACTCTCTAATAATAAGGCATTCGGATAAATATCTCGCAATTTCAAATAAAGCTGAACAGGAGTTGTTAAATCGGCTAAAACAGTTTCTTTCTGTATGTTAAAAGTTAAATTCATTTGTTAAATATTTAGGTTTAGAGCACAAAAAAAGGCTTGTCGGTTACGACAAGCCTTTTCTACATATAACTGCATAGAGGTCTTACGAACCAACGTTTTGTTGTTCGATATTCCACCACCAGTTATTTGTAAATAATGTTTTCATTGGGACAAATTTAGGAAGGATTTTGAATTGTACAAATTATTTTTTGATAAATTTTTTAGTTGAGTGAACAATTGATATTTTTGAGTGAATAATAAAAACACAAACAAAATGGAATATAATTATAACAATCTGATTGTTGAAGTAGAAAATAAAATTGCATTAGTTACCTTAAATCGTCCGCAAGCATTAAATGCATTGAACAAAGATTTATTAGATGATATTTCAAACTTTTTTACAGACGCAGATTCTGATCCCGCTATTCGAGTAATTATTTTAACAGGTTCTGGTGAAAAATCTTTCGTTGCTGGTGCTGATATCAAAGAATTTGCAAGTTTTGATGGTCGTCAAGGTGAAAAATTAGCTGCAAAAGGACAAGAAAATGTTTTTGATAAAATTGAAAATTCTAAAAAACCTGTAATCGCCGCAGTGAATGGTTTTGCTTTAGGAGGTGGTTTAGAATTAGCGATGGCGTCTCATTTTCGTATAGCATCAACCAATGCAAAATTAGGATTACCAGAGGTTACATTAGGTTTGATTCCAGGTTATGGAGGAACGCAACGTTTGCCAAAATTAATTGGAAAAGGTCGTGCAATGCAGGCAATTATGACAGCAGATATGTTTACAGCTGAACGCGCGTATGAAATTGGTTTAGTGAATGAAGTTGTTGAGCAAGCTGAATTAATTGATCGAGCAAAAGAAATTGCGACTAAAATTTCAAAAAATTCTTCTGTAGCGATTCGTCACGCGATTCGAGCGATTAATGCGTCAGATAAAGACAATGGTTTTGAAGTTGAAATTGAAAGTTTCGGAAATTTATTTGACGAAGAAGATTTCAAAGAAGGAACAACTGCTTTTGTTGAGAAAAGAAAACCTAATTTTAAGTAAATTTACATAAGCAAAAAAATCCGCTCATTGAGCGGATTTTTTAATCGACTTTGGTTGCAAAGCAAACCTATTTTTAAATATATTTTTTGATTTCTGTAACCAATTGTTCTTTTGGTCGTGCTCCACTTTGTTTCCATAATAATTCACCATTTTTGAAAATGGCAAAAGTCGGAACCCCTTGCACTTGATATCGTGCAGCTAAATCTTGATATTTATCAACATCCACTTTTAGGATTTTGACATCATCTCCCAATTCTTCTTTCACTTGTTGCAAAACTGGACCCATCATTTGACAAGGACCACACCAAGTTGCAAAAAAATCTAACAAAACTGGTTTATCTGAATTAATAATTTCTTCGAAAGTCATCGTTTTTGATTCTTCTTTGTTATTTGATTGATTTTTATTTCGGTTGAATAAATTTTTAAACATCTTTATTTTTTCTTCTTAAATATACTAAAAAAAGCACTTCCGAAGAAGTGCTTCATAATTAGCTTTACTAATTATTAACCTAACCTATGAAAAATTTATTCTACTGTTAGTGCTACTAACATTTAGGTATAATCAAAACAAATACCAAGCTTAAAACACTGACAATCTGTTTTTTACATTTAACATAATTTAAGAAATAGGTTAACGTAAATATGTTTTATTTTAGAAATTCTACTATAATTCACACACAAATTTTGGATTAACTGACTTTATTTCAGCTATCACTGACATTATTTCTTCTTTGGTTGAATTATCTTCCAATCTTTTCAATTGTTCCGAATTCAAACCAATCATTTGTATAAATGTAACTTTTCCATGTGGCGTATCAATTTCATCTAAATCATCATCCTTGATAAAAGCCAAACCAACAATATCCGTTTCCGAATCTGTACGAATTGGTCCTCCTAATGGTAAAAATTGGTATTCATCAAACCAAACTTTTGTTTCGTTCACGAATCGTCCCAAATTATTCATTAATTGAACCACCCAAAAAGGATCTTCACCATTATCATCTTTAACAGGTTTCACACGGAAAGAAAACTCAAATCCCCACTTACTAAAATCCGCTCCTACACTCTCTTCCGAATAGTATAAATGTGACATTCCGTAACTCACCAAATGATAATACCCATTGACATCAAAAACCGCAACTCCATCAATTGGATCATCACCTCCTTGAAAAGACATTACCTGCGGCGAATAAAAACGAGGCTCTAAAGTCCCATAAACTTCTTTTAAGCGATTTTCAATCGCAATTGCACCAACCGCTTGATCTGATTTATATTGTTTTTTGTATTCTTCTACATTCATGATGCAAAAATAGTTTATCCAATCTTAATTCTCAGTTAAAGACATAAAAAAAGAGAGCTTCTTGTTAGAAACTCTCTTTGTAGTCGTTTTGAAGAGCACAAAATGTTTTACCAAGTACTTATAACTTCTTTATACTTTTCTTTGATCTTTTACGATTTTAGAAAAATATTTTTTGATCATAAACTATTATTGAATAGGTAATTTTTCCTATTTTTACTGAGTTACGTTTTGGTTACTTTTGTACTATTTCGTAATATTCAAGAAAAGAAAAAAACTCATTATAGAAGGTGATAATATAAATGAGGATTCTTGATGACAAAAAATAATATCTATCATAAAGATATTGTAGGTTATAATCCTTATAATGGAAAATTGACTTTGCATTCGAGAAATCCTAAATGTGAAGATTTTACGATTAATCTAAATGATGTGTACCGGATCTTCTATATTATAAAACGAACTTTTTAAAAATACTAAAATTACACTATATGAATATTGAATTACTTTTAGTTTTTTTAGTACTTATATTTTTAATTTACTATTTATATAGTAAACTATTAAAATATCCAGAAGTTTTAAATTTTAAATATAAACCTGATTATAAATATGATTTTATTGATATAATTGAAGATAACATTGGTCAAGTAGAAAAAATAAAAATTAGAAGTAATGAAATTTCTGAATCTGATGGATGGATACCTCCTATAAATAGAAAATATTTTAGAGATTTTTATTTTGATGGTTCATGTAATCTAAGGCAAGTTGATTTTTATGAATGTATTAATGAAAAGCCTTTTGAAAAAGTTATTTTTGAATATAATAGTAATGGTAATCTTATTTATGAGAAAAGATTATTAAAAAATGGTAAAACAGAAGTCTGTAAATATTCTTATAGATGGTTTTTTAATTGTTTGAGTGTAAAGAAAAGTGACTCTGATGATGTTGAAAAGTTTTATTTTAAAAATAAAGAGTTGTATAAAAAGAAATTTATTCAGAATTACAAAATATTTGATGAACATAGAAAAAAAATTGATGTATATTTTTTAAAAGAAGGTCAGTTTGTAAATGATGATGATTTTTATAATTTTTTAAACAATTTAGATATTGAAAATGAATCAAAATCTATATACGAATATAACGAGAATAATGATTGGATATTAAAAAGACAATCAATTAACGAAAATTTAGAACAGGAAATTAAACGTGAAATATTTTATATATAAATATTAAGTATGAATAATTTAGAGAAGTTAGATGAGGTTGTATCTATTGAAATTGAATCATTAGAAAATAGAAAGTGGTACAAATATGAATTTAATGGTAAAAAATTTAAAATCAGAAAGAACGATAAAGAAATAAAGCTTAAACCATATGTAAGCATGTGGATAGTTTTATTTATTACTATTGTTATTTATCTTGGTATTTCAACTTTTCTCAATATTGTAAAAGAAGGTATTCATTTAAATGATGATTATAATGCTAATCATACTTCAATTACAATGTATTTGCCAATTGTTTTTAATCCTATTGTTATTTATTATATAATTAAATATGTATCGATAAATATCAAGAAAGGAGATGATTATACCAAATTAATAGATTTACTTGAGAAAAAAGGTTATAAAATCAATTAAAATGATAGTGTAATTTTTAATATAAAAATCCATCGTAAAAAACGATATAAAAATAGGTGTAAAAATGAGTTAAAAATCATAAGCTTTTAACTGTTATTTACAAATGATAAAAACGCTATTCAGTTTTCGCTGTTTAGCGTTATATTGTTTTTTATATTCTTCTACATTCATCATACAAAAATAGTTTATCCAATCTTAATTCTCAGTTAAAGACATAAAAAAAGAGAGCTTCTTGTTAGAAACTCTCTTTGTAGTAGCGAGGACCGGACTCGAACCGATGACCTTCGGGTTATGAGCCCGACGAGCTACCTACTGCTCCACCTCGCGATTTAGTAGCGAGAACAGGACTCGAACCTGTGACCTTCGGGTTATGAGCCCGACGAGCTACCTACTGCTCCATCTCGCGTTATTGGACTGCAAATATACGTTCATTATTTAAAATACCAAACATTTTTCGAAATTATTTTATTTTATTCGGACATAAAACAAATAAAAACCACATAAACCATTTTATTAAAGAGGTTTATGTAGTTTTAAATAATTAAATTTATTTTTAATAATCTTCTAAAATAATTTTAAATCGCTTTGATTGGTGGATGATTTTCGATAAAATCAATTGCTAAATCAGCACTATCTGTTAAAAATAATAACTCTTTATATGGTCTTCCTGTTGCTAATTGATGCAAAACCGAATAAATCGCTGTATCTTCTACATATCTTTTCTTACTCAAAAAAATCATTGGACTGTAATATCCGGAAGTTCCATAATGATTTTGAGCTGCTTCCTGAAAAATTTCTTGGGTTGTTCCTGCACTTCCAGGCGCATAAACCAAACCGAACAAGCTAATTGTTAACAACATATCTTCTCTGATACTATTTGAAAAATATTTTGCAATATTCGTGGCAAATAAATTACTTGGTTCATGACCATAAAACCACGTAGGAATTGCCAAACTTTCAGCACCATTTGGATAGATTTCTAAAACTTTTTTAGCATTCGTCATAAAATTCTTCGCCAAATATTCAGTTTTATCTTCATCAATAAAGTCTAAATCAGCCAAAATATGAATTGCATTCATCAAATCTTCATCCGAATAATTTGCCATATAAGCTCCTAGATTAGCAGCCTCCATAATTCCAGACCCTCCACCAGAAACAACAAAATACCCTTTTTCAGTTGCTAATTTCGCCGCTTTTGCCGTTTCATTATAAAACTCAGAATTACGCGCAGTAGAATGTCCCCCCATAAAGCCAACCACTTTTTTCTTCGTCATTCCATTATCATCATATTTCAAAATTCGACGCAAACCATCATCAATAGACAAATCATGTAAGCGTTGTGCCAAAGCTTCTGAAACAGACGGATTATATTTATGTTTTTTAAAATGTTTATAGATTTTAAGATCGATACTTTGGTCATTATCTGGATTATAACCTTCCATCAGCTCTTGCCAAGTGTATAATTTTCCACGATAAGGATTATAAGGAACTGATTCAAATTTTGGATAAACAAATGCTCCTTTTTCAATTAAATAGATCGCTTCGTGTTGTTTAAACTTACAACCCAAAAACGATGTATTGCATAAATTATATTCTTCCCAATTAATTTCTTGACGCAAAAAATTAATATCTTGAACTACTTTATCGGTTAAATCTTTGGTTTGAGAAACTAATTCATTCCATTCTGATAGATTATGAACTAAATCTTTGATTGGTTTTATTTTCATTCTTTTTTCTTACTTCATTAAAAATTCGTAAAATGAATTTACACGAATTATTCCAAACCAACGAATTCGGCACAATAAATCTGCTAATTTTCATTTTTCTAATTTATATTTGCATCAAATTCGTGCTCAACTTATTGGGGAATCGTGTGCAATTCACGAACTGTCGCGCAACTGTGAATCAATATTTTTGATAAGTCAGAATGCCACTAATTGAGTTAATAATTAGTCAAAAACTTTCGCGAAAAAAGTAAAAATTATGTTCTATGAAATCATCAAACCACCACAAAAAAACATTATCAACTCAAAAAATAATGAAGAAAAGTAACGTGTAAATATTATGATAATGGAAGTGGAAAAAACACCAAGAGAAGAGTTGATCGAACAACGTATCATCAATTCTGAAACTCGCATTTTCAAAGCTGTTTTTCCAGGAGATACAAACCACCACAACACAATGTTTGGAGGGTCAGTAATGTATTTGATGGATGAAATTGCTTTTATGACAGCAACTCGTTTTTGTCGCAAACCTATTGTTACGGTAAGTAGTGACAAAATTGATTTTAAACACTCAATTCCAGCAGGAACTATCGTAGAAATGGTAGGAAAAGTGGTACGTGTAGGACGTTCAAGTTTGGATGTACAAATTGACGTTTTTATCGAAAGTATGTATCGTGACGGACGTGATAAAGCGATTTCTGGAACGTTTACATTAGTTGCAATTAACGAAAACAAACGACCAGTTCCTGTTATTGACTAACACAAGCTATAGAAAATTTTTAATCCTTTATCTTTTTGATAGAGGATTTTTTTATGATTTTCAATTAATAATTGATAATATTCTAAAGGTTTCTTAGTTTTACATTAAACACAAGAAAAATGGAATTACCTTTTGCCGAACCATTTCGTATAAAAATGGTCGAAGAAATTTATCAATCTACTCGAGAAGAACGCGAAAAGTGGATCGAAGAAAAAGATTACAACCTATTTAACCTAGAAAGCCACAAAGTATTTATTGATTTATTAACTGATTCTGGAACTGGAGCAATGTCTGATAAACAGTGGTCTGCAATGATGACTGGAGACGAAAGCTACGCTGGTTCTCAATCTTTCTTAAAACTGAGAGAAACCATTAATACCATTACTGGATTTGAGTTTCTTTTACCAACGCATCAAGGTCGTGCAGCAGAAAACGTATTATTTTCAGCTCTTGTAAAAGAAGGTCATGTTGTTCCTGGAAATTCGCATTTTGATACAACAAAAGGTCATATCGAATTTAGAAAAGCGCACGCAATTGATTGTACTATTGATGAGGCTTTTGACAGCGAATTGATTCATCCTTTCAAAGGAAATATCGATTTACAAAAATTAGAAAATGTCTACAAAGAATATGGGAAAGAACAAATTCCATTCACATTAATCACTGTTACGTGTAATTCTTCTGGTGGTCAACCTGTGTCTATAGAAAATATTCGTCAAGTTCGTGAATTGTCTAATCAATATGGAATTCCAGTCTTTTTTGATGGCGCTCGTTTTGCGGAAAATGCTTATTTCATCAAAGAAAGAGAAGAAGAATTCAAAACGGAAACGATTAAAGAAATTGTTTTAGAAATGTTTTCTTACGGAGATGGAATGACGATGTCTGCGAAAAAGGATGGTTTGGTAAATATTGGTGGATTTATTGCACTGAATAATGAAGAGCTATATAAAATTTGTGGAAATTTTGGAATTATCTATGAAGGATATTTAAGTTATGGCGGTTTAGCTGGACGCGATTTAGCCGCTTTAGCACAAGGTTTACAAGAATCTACAGAATATTCTTATTTACAATCGCGCATCAAACAAATTGAATATTTAGGGAATAAATTAATTGAATTTGGGATTCCAATTCAGCAGCCAATTGGTGGACACGCTATTTTTGTTGATGCTGTAAAGTTTTTACCAAATGTAACGCGCGAAGAATTTCCTGCACAAACATTGGGAATCGAATTGTACAAAGAAGCTGGAATTCGTGGTGTAGAAATCGGAACTATTTTGGCAGATCGTGATCCTAAAACACGTGAAAATCGTTATCCAAAATTAGAATTATTGCGTTTAGCAATTCCAAGAAGAACTTATTTCCAAAGTCATATGGATTATATCGCGGTTGCGTTGAAAAATATTTTTGATCGACGAAACGAAATTAATTCTGGTTATGAAATTTCGTGGGAATCTGAAATTTTAAGACATTTCACTGTAAAATTGAAAAAGAAATAAATAAAAAATCCTTCAGAAATTCTGAAGGATTTTTTTGATATTACCATCTCCAATCGCCCGAAATACGAAGTGGAGTTTCTAAATTTCCTTTGATTAAGGCTTCTTTTACTTCTTGCTCGTTCCAACGTTTTGAAGGAATTTCTTTCAAATTACTCAAACGATACAACAAATAGGTTTCCAAAATCACATTATTTTTCAAACCAATTTCTTCTACATAATCAAATGTATCGCAATTCGCGTGGTAACAATTTAACGCTCCTTTTGTAAATTGACTATCCGAAAGCCCAATAATAGGCACGCCTTGCAACATAAACGGTTGATGATCTGAATGTAAATCTACACTCGCAAATGTTTTCAATTTAAAATCTGGAATTACTTTTTGCACATCATTCGCATAATCAGTTAAAATAGGTAAATTACTTTCCATTGTCGAATAATAAGACTTTGGATTTGTTGTCATATCCATATTCGACATTGCTTTGATTTGATTGATAGAACCATCTTTCAGCGCTCGATTGACGTAATATTTAGAACCTATCAAACCAACTTCTTCGCCCATAAATAAAACAAATTCTATTGTTCGATCATTTTGAAGATTTAACTTCTTATATGTTCTCGCAATATCCATCACAGAAAAGCTTCCAACACCATTATCAATCGCTCCTGTAGCCAAATCCCAACTATCTAAATGTCCTCCAAGAACTATTTTTTCGTTTGGAAATTTAGAACCGATTTTCTTTGCAATAATGTTGCGACCTTTCATTTGTCCAACATCATTTTTCATTTCGATTTTAGCAATTTCTTTTCCTTTTGATAGATTTTCTTTAATTTTCAATCCATCTTCTAAACTAATATTAATTGCAGGAATTTTAATAATTTCTCCCGTTACAGAAGCCGTTCCTGTCAATAGAATTCCTCCAGCAGGGCGATTAAACAAGATAATTCCTTTCGCTCCGTACTTTTCTGCTAAAGCTGTTTTTTCGGAACGATGTAGATTTTCTATTTCTTTTGGCGTTCCATCCAACAAACCAAGCGCAGCAAAAACAATCTTTCCTTTTACTTTATCACCAATCTTTTTGTAATCTTCTTCAAGTCCATTTCCTAAATCAATCAATTCTCCCGAAAGACTAACATTTTCTGGCGAATGCGCCAAAGCAACGGCTTTTATAGGTTGATTATTGATTTTTAAATCTAAACTTCTACGATTCCATCCGCTAAATGTAAACTCTTGAAAAGACACATCATAACCATACGAACGCAACAAATTTGCTGCATATTCTTCTGCTATTCGTCCATTTTCTGTTCCTGTTGCACGATGTCCGATTGTTTCGGTTGCTTTTTTTAATTGTTGATAAGCTTCAGAATTTTGTTTTACTTCTTTGTTAATCAAGTCTAAAACTTGTTGATTAGTTTGAGCAGATAAACTCATGATTGTAGAGATTAAACCTAGTGTTAATAAAAATTTCGATTTCATGTGTGAGTATTTCTATAAACTTAAAAATGTTTTTGGAAATAGTTGATAGAATGGAAGAAAAATTTACTTAAAAAAAATAGTCCTCAAAAAATGAGGACTATTTATATGAAATTATAAATTATTTCTTAATGAGCTGGTACGAAACGCTCTCTTGCATCTTGCAATAATTGTTCTGCTTCTGCTTTATCACCGTACCCTTCAATTGTTGTTGTCTTATTTTCTAAGTCTTTATAAACTCTGAAAAAGTGCTCAACTTCTTTCAATGTATGAGGATTCATATCAGTGATGTTTTCTAATTGGTTCCATGTTGGATCAGCAACTGGTACACAAATTAATTTTTCATCTTGTCCTTTGTCATCAGACATTTTAAGAACACCGATTGTTTTTACTTCGATTACACATCCAGGAACAGTAGGTTCTGTTAAGAAAACTAATACGTCAATTGGATCTCCGTCTAATCCTAATGTATTTTCTACGAAACCGTAATCAGCTGGGTAGAACATTGGAGAGTATAAAACACGATCAAAACGGATTCTTCCTGTTTCGTGATCCATTTCATATTTATTGCGAGATCCTCTTGGGATTTCAATGATTGCATCAAAAGTCATTGTAATATTCTTTTTTTTATTATGTATTTTCTAAAAATTCCAATCTAAACCGATTGTGATGCCAAATTTACGAACATCTGGCAAATTATTATAATTTCCGCGCCAATTAAAATCAACACGTATTGGTCTAATGTTTCCAAAACCAATGTTTTCGATCCCAAACCCGTATTCGTAGTAGATTTGTTGATTTGGTGCAAAATATTCTATTGTCGAACGATTAATAGCTTTACTTTTCTCAGAAATGTCTCCGTAAGCCGCTCTCAAGAATCCAACTTCTCTTAATTTTAATTTTTTGATTAACGGAACTTTGTTCAAAATCCAACCGTTAAAATGATGTTCCCAGTTCATCGTTACATATTCGTCTGTTACAAATTCATAATAATCTAATTGTGAAAATGTACCATAAACTTGTCCGTAACTCTCATTTCCAGGTAACGCACTCATTAATGATAAAGGAACACCTTGAAATGTTTTTCCTGCTTCTACAGTTACCAATGATTTACCAAAAGATCCAATCAAAATTGGTTGTGTATATAAAAATTGTAATTTATCATATTCAAAATCTGAATTAATTACACCTTTCAATCCTTTTGTATAGCGCAACATTAACGTTGGTGCAAGTGTTGTCATTTCGTAACGATCAATTCCATATTGCGAATATTTTGCACCTGGACGAGCAATTACCGAAACACTTACACTTGAGTTTGTTAAAGTTTCTTTAATCTCACCATTTTTTTCATATCCAATCGAGAAATGTTCTGCATCTGCTGGTTTAATTAATTGATAATTTCCATCAACACGAAACGTTACATTTTTCCAAGGCTCTATCGACGCATACACATTTGTCAAATTATTATTACTCAAAAATGTATTATCTCCTTGATTGATGATTGATGACGAAGCAAAACTACGCGTCATAATCCCGTCAGAAGCCGTTAACGTTGCTGCCAATTGTTCTACATCACGTTTTGTTCCGATACCGACTTGAAAACGATTATATTTATTGAACATGTAACGAAAATCTGCTCCATATTTGAATTTATCATCTCGAAAACCATATGCCAAGAAACCTTGCGCACGCCACATATCATTTTGCGAAAAATATGTACGAGCTCCAGCTCTCAAACGGAAACCTTCGATTTGGTTGTATCCAAAAGATGAATATAAATTCCCGATATCAATTGCATTTCCGACATTGTAATATCCAGAACCAAAAATCTCGATTGCTTTCACAATATTATTGAATTTTGGTACTTTATTTAATTGCTCTAATGTTTCGTAAATACCTTCTTGATCTTTCGTTAAAGCTTCAGGACGATTTTCTGCCCAAAACTGATTATCTTTTTCGTTAAGCGCAGCTTTTGCTGGATCTAATTTCTCGTAATAAAAAGCTTCGGGATGTGTTGTATCGAAATCGTAATTGTAATAATTCACCGTTTTATGTGCAAAAATTCCTTTCGCATTTTCTTTTTTACTCAACAACGACATATCCAACATCGCGTATTCTTTCTTTGGATAGAAAATAGAATCGTTTGGAATATCATATTCTAGATTCATGAAAATATTACGTACAAAATTCACGTTCATTTCTTTCGTTGTTTCCATCACAACCTCTTTCACCGCATAAGCATCTTTCGAAATATATAATTCTCCTTTAAATGTCAACTCTCCTTCACGACGCGGATAATATTTGATTCGATAAGATTCTATTCCATCTACATCAACTGTATCTTTCAATTCGTAATCATAAACTGCGAAACCATCTGTAGCAATTGGACTCACAAATTTGATGTCTAAAATATTGACACGATTATCATAAATATCAATATCACGGAAAAGATTTTTTACCGTAGAAGCTACCACTTCATTTTTCTCGAAACCAGATGTTTTATTCGCAATTAATTCTCGACGTTCTTTTGTAGAAGGTTTATTAATTCCTGCAACATTGTAAATTGACTCATTCAAGAAAGCTGGTAAATATGTTTTTCCATTAATAGAAGAAGTATCTACTTTCTCGAAAACAAACTCCATTCCTTTAAAAATCTTACGTTTCATAAAAGTTGAATCGATATTACTAATATCAAATTGCAACTTTTCGTATTCATCATATTGATAATGTGGCGCTAATTTTAGCCCATTTTTCTTTTTACGCTTCCATACTTCACGCAAAATAGCATAAGCTGGATTTTCTTTCTTTTTAGGACGTTTTTTCTTTGCCGAAACAACCGCAGTTTGTAAATCTACCGTTCCGCCATCTTCTTCTGAAGTATTGTCTTCTGTTAAAAATAATTGAGCAATAAAATTATAATCGATTTTATTTTCGATAACATAATCAGAAGTTTCGTATCCATTTTTTGATACGACAATTTTATTTGTATTCGAACTAGATTCGATATAAAAAGTACCATCAGAGTTTGATGTTGCACTTACTTTAAGTTCTGGTAAACGAATATCTGCGTAAGGAATAGGCTTCTGAGTTTCAGAATCGATTACCTTTCCTTGAATTTTTACTTGCGCGTGCACAGACGCTAAAACAACTATAAAAAAAGCTGTTATATAACTTTTCATCAATTAGATTTGGTTAAAAAAATAAAGCCTAGCAAAATGTGTGCTAGACTTTACAAATATAGTTTATAAATCTTAATTATTTATACATCACAGCTTTTACAGCTTCAACTACATCTTTTGCATTAGGAATCCAAGTCTCATACAAGTTTGGAGCATAAGGCGCTGATGTATCTTTTGTTGTGATACGTTTGATTGGTGCATCTAAATAATCGAATGCTTTTTGTTGAACCATATACGTAATTTCTGAAGCAACTGAAGCGAAAGGCCAAGCTTCTTCTAAAACTACTAAACGATTTGTTTTCTTAACAGATTTGAAAATTGTATCGTAATCTAATGGACGAACTGTACGTAAATCAATTACTTCTACAGAAATTCCTTCTTTAGCTAATTCATCAGCAGCAATGTAAGCTTGCTTAATGATTTTCCCGAAAGAAACTAACGTTACATCTGTACCTTCACGTTTGATTTCTGCTTTACCAATTTCGATTGTGTATTCTTCATCTGGCATTTCCATTTTATCTCCATACATCTGTTCAGATTCCATGAAAATTACTGGATCGTTATCACGAATTGCAGATTTTAATAAACCTTTTGCATCATAAGGGTTTGAAGGAACAATTACTTTAAGACCTGGTACATTTGCATACCAATTCTCAAAAGCTTGTGAGTGTGTTGCACCTAATTGTCCTGCAGAAGCAGTAGGTCCTCTAAATACAATTGGACAGTTGAATTGTCCTCCTGACATTTGATAAATTTTTGCAGCGTTATTGATAATTTGGTCAATAGACACTAATGAGAAGTTGAATGTCATATATTCTACGATTGGACGACATCCCGTCATTGTAGATCCAATTGCGATTCCAGAAAAACCAGCCTCTGCGATTGGCGCATCAATTACACGTTCTGCTCCAAATTCGTCTAACATTCCTTTCGAAGCTTTGTACGCTCCGTTGTATTCTGCTACTTCTTCTCCAATTAAAAATATAGATTCATCGCGACGCATTTCTTCACTCATTGCCTCTGCGATTACTTCTCTAAATGTTTTTATAGCCATTTTATGCGATTTCGTTCTTTATTATATTTTTTCCTAAAGCAAATGTAATAAAAAACTTGCGAATTATTTAAAACGAATTCATTCAATAAAAAAATCCCAAAATAATCTAAAGTTATTTTGGGATCGAAAAATATTTAAAAAAGAATGTAATCTCTATTTTAGAACCAGCCTTTGTGACCTTCTACATATGTTTTATCAAACTCTTCGTCAGATTTAGTCAAATAAATAATCCCTTCAATAAATCCAATAAGTCCAGCAAATCCAAATGTTACAAAAGTGGCAATAATTTGAATAACTCCTTCTTTTGTATATCCTAAATAGAATTTATGAATTCCTAAATATCCTACTAAAATTCCTAAAATTCCAGCAATGATTTTTTTCTCTGATTTGTACGGCTGATTGTTTTCCATCGTTTTTAAAGTTTAAATAATAATTGTTTTTGTTGGTTACAAATTTAATTTGTCCATCATTCTTAAAAATCACTAGATATAATGATTTTGAATACTGTACAAATAAAATAAATCTGATCTTAATTTAAGGTTAACGATTTAACAATCTACTTTTTATAAAATCAATTGCTTTTCTTTACATTTGCATAAAATGGTGCTCAACGAGTGAGTTAAAAGGGAATTTGGTTCAATTCCAAAACTGTCCCCGCAACTGTAAATTCTAACATACTTTTTGTAAAAGAATAAGTCAGGAAACCTGCCATTGCTAACAAATTAATAGAAAATGTTTTCGGAGGAAAAACAGATTTTAATATGAAAAAACTTTTTCTTTGTTTTAATCTTATCGCTGGAATTGCTTTTGCACAGACGGATACCATCAATTTGAAACCTTTGATTTTGAACGATGCTTTTCTTAAAAATCATTACAAATCTCAAAGTATTATCAAACTTAATGATAGTATTTTAGAGCAAAATCCTAATCAACTGACGCAAGTTTTACAAGCGCAAACGCCAATTTATTTTAAAGAAAATGGACGAGGAATGGTTTCTTCGCCTTCGTTTCGTGGAACTTTAGCTTCGCATACAGCGGTAATTTGGAACGGAATAAATGTCAATTCGCAAACAACAGGACAAACGGATTTTAATTTATTTGCAAGTAATTCGTTTGACGGAATTTTAGTGAAACCAGGAGGCGGAAGTATTGCGTATGGAACAGGTTCTATCGGCGGTACAATTCATTTGTTGAATAAATTTGAGTATGACAAAGGTTTACAGCAAAAAATAAATTTAGGATACGGAAGTTACGATACATGGTCGGGAAAATATCAATTGAAATATAGTACAGAAAAATTTAGTTCTTCAATCGATTACGAACGAAATCAATCTGATAATGATTATAAAATTCCGAATCACATGAAGAAGAATTTGAACGGAAAATATTATTTCAATACAATTAATGGAAATTTTGGCTATAAAATTAATCCTGAAAACGAATTGAAACTTTATTCAATGATCAATTTTGGGAAGCGCGAATTTCCTTTAGTTGACATTGGTTCAACGCCTTCTGGGTACGAAAATAAGGATTATCGTTTGATGACAGAATGGAATTTCAATCCAAATGAAAAGTGGCTATCGCAGTTAAAATTGGCATATATCCGAGAAGAAAACAGTTATTTCAACAATATTCACAAATCTTATTCGGACGATTTACAGGTGGATAATTATGTTTTAAAATATTATCTGAATCATCAATTGACTAATAATTTCGAGCTTTCATTTTTATCTGAAGCTAATTATAATCAAGGAAGTGGAAATAATTTGAATAAAAGCGATCAAAACTCAATCAATTTTGCCTTAATCGCGAAGCATAAATTATCAGATGTTTTGGAATACGAAGCGAGTATTCGTCAAGATTTTTCTGATACGTACCAAAATCCATTTATTTATTCCTTAGGTTTTAATTTTCGTCCGATTCATTCGTATCAATTGAGAGGAAATGTTTCGAAAAATTTCAGAAATCCAACCTACAATGATTTATTTTGGAAAACTGGTGGAAATCCAGATTTGAAATCAGAATCAGCTTATCAATTTGAACTTGGAAATGATTTTATCAACAAAAATTTAAACATTCAAACCAATATTTTTTATAATAAGTTGAGTGATATGATTCAATGGATTCCGAGTTCGCAAAACACTTCTTATTGGGTTCCTGTGAACATCAACAAAGCTGAAACCTATGGTTTTGAAATGATTGGAAGCTACAAATGGAATGCATTTAGTTTCAATACAACTTATGCATACACCAAAACAAAAGATAAATTTAAAAATAAGGAATTGATGTATTCCCCAAATCATAAATGGACGGCGAGCGCACAATACACTTACAAACGTTTATCTGCTTTTCTACAAAATATTTATACAAGTAAAGTTTTTACCGATTCGGAAGAAGAAAGAACACTTGATGGTTTTTGGCTAACGAATTTAGGTTTAAATTTTACGATTTCACCACTTTATAGCGTTTCTATGAGTGTGAATAATGTGTTTAACCAAGAATATCAAACGCAAGAAAATCGTTGGCAACCCGGCACAAATTATAACATACAAATACAAATAAAATTTTAAAAAACTATGACTAAATTTAAATCAATCGCACTTATAGCCTTGGCAGGAGTATTTTTACAATCTTGTTCAAATGACGATGATGGGCCAAATAATGATCCTGAAAAAGGAAACTACTCGAAAGGAGTTTTTATTTTGAATGAAGGAGGTTTCAATTCAGCTAACGCAGAAATCACTTATTTTGATCCAACAAAAGATGTAAGTACAACAAATCCTATTCAAGAAATTTTCAAGACTGCGAACGCTGGTGCACAATTGGGTTCTGTAGGACAAAGCATGTATTTCAAAGGAAACAAAGCTTATATTGTTCTTAATGTTTCTAATAAAGTAGAAGTTGTAGACAACACAACTTTCAAAAAAATTAGTACAATTCCATCATCAGATAATATGAGCAACCCTCGTTATATCGTTTCTGATGATCAATTTTTGTATATCTCAAACTGGGGAGATCCTAATGTAACGACAGATGATTTTATTGCAAAATACAAAATCAGTGATTTAACATTTGTAGAAAAATATAAAGTAGATGAAGGTCCAGAAAAAATGATTCTTGACAATAACAAACTTTATGTTGCACAAAAAGGTGGCTGGGGAACAGGTAAAACAGTTACAATTATTGACCTTAAAACAAATGATAAAAAAAGTATAAATGTTGGTGATGTTCCGACAGATTTAACAATTCAAAACGGAAATTTATTTGTGCTTTCTCAAGGTGTTAATTGGGGAACTACTACAAAAGGAAAATTGGTTCGTTATAATTTAACTTCAGAAGATAAATTAGAAATGAATTTTCCTGATGGACAACATCCTAATTTCTTAGTTGCGGAGAATAGTAAATTGTATTACATCGTTAATAATTCTGTTTATTCTATGGCTACAAATGCAACAGCTTTGCCTACAAAAGCAGATTACATAACAGGTGCTGATAGTGTATATGGTTTCTATGTAAAAGGTGATACTTTTTATGTTTTAGACGCAAAAGATTACAATTCTAATGGACGATTATTAATTCAGAATGCACAAGGAGGTCTTAAAAATCCAGCAATTACAACTGGAGTTTCACCAAATTCTGTTTACATCAAATAATATTTCCTGAAAAATCAACATAAAAATATCTGAAGTTTAAACTTCAGATTTTTTTATGTTTTTCATTTTGAAAATTGTTTGTGAATTAAACCCTACAATCGCGAGTAAAATCAAACTATAACCGATCATTTGCATTAGAGAAACGGCTTCTTTGTAATAGAAAATTGCTAAAACAAAATTCATAATTGGATTCAAATAAATTAAAATTCCAACAGTTGAAGAGTCAATTCCTTTTAAAGCAAAATTGTTTAAGAACATTGGAATGATAGTGAACAAAATCACAATCATCATGATACATTGATAGAAAATTGTTTCGGTCGGAATTGGTCCTGAAAAGATGAAAACCAATGGTAACATCAGAATGGCTACAATTAATAATTGTGTCATCAACAAATTGAAACTATCAAAAACATTCAAACTTCTCTGAATAATGATATAGAGTGCAAATGTACAAGCTACAATCAAACTATAAACCAAGTCTATAAGATGACTTATAGAAATAACCAAACATGCTAAAAGACTAATACCAACTGCAATCCATTTTATTTTGGTCAAATGTTCTTTCAGAATAATGAAAGCCAAAACGGTAGTAATAATCGGGCAAACCAAGTACGAAAGCGATGCTGCTTGTACGCTAATATGATTCATCACGATAATAAACATCAACCAATTCGTCATCAAAATCAATGATCCGCCAACAATTAAACTTACTAATTTTTTCTGTTTCTTTTTATCAAATGATTTGAATAAATCATAATCAGCTTTCATCTTATTACGTCGAAATCCAACATTAATGACCACTAAAAAGAAAACGGAAACATACAATCTGAAAAATAGAATATCCAAAGGTGGATAACCGGCGATCGGTTTCAATCCGAAACTAAAAAATCCCCACATAAAGTAGGTTATAATGGCTGCAATGATATATTTTGATTGATTCATAAAAGAGGCATCAATTTGTACAAATGTATCGAATATCCAATTTGGAAATGATTATTTTTGCCTTAAATTTTATAGAAATGGAAAATCTTTTTACAGACGAATATTTTATGCGAATCGCCTTTAACGAAGCGGTTACAGCTTTCGAGCGAGACGAAATTCCAGTTGGAGCTGTGATTGTTTGCAACAACAAAATTATCGCGAAAGCACATAATCTAACGGAAACATTGACTGATGTTACAGCGCACGCAGAAATGCAAGCCATTACGTCTGCAGCAAATTATTTAGGTGGAAAGTACTTACAAGATTGCACATTGTATGTAACCTTAGAACCTTGCGTCATGTGCGGCGGAGCATTGTATTGGAGCCAAATCTCGAAAGTGGTTTATGGTGCTTCGGATGAAAAACGCGGTTTTAAAGCAAAAATTGGCGAATTACATCCAAAAACTGAAATTGTTTCGGGAATTATGGAAGAGAAATGCGGTCAATTGATGAAAGAATTTTTCCAACGTAAGCGCTAAATTGATTTCAAAATCGATAAAACCTCATCATAATTTTCTATAAAAGCCATGTGTCCGCCATCAAATTTGTACAAATGAATATTAGGTAAATTTGGAATTAAGATTAAAAATAATTCAGGATTAACTGTTTCATCATTCATTCCAACAATAATATAAATTCCACCTTTGAAATCATACAAAATCGACGAACGATCTGGACGCTGTCGCATTCCTTTCAAAGCTGCACAAACACCTTCAATTGGAGTTTTTAAAGCAATTTCTTTTACAAATTTCAACTCATCTTTGAATTGATCTCGATGATGCGCTGCAAATAAAGTAGGCATACTAAAACTCACCAACGCATTGAAATTTTTACGAGCAGTTTCACACGCTTTCAAACGTTGATTTTTCTTCGCTTCATCATCTGGTAAAGTCGAGGAGTTAATCAAAACAATATTTTCTACTCGTTCAGGAAAAAGATCAGCCAACGCACACGTCACATATCCTCCCATCGAATGTCCTACAAAAGCTACTTTTTCAAGATTTAATTCATCCAGAACTTCAATCACTTTTTCTGCCATTTCTTCCATCGTATTCACCTCTTGAAAATTTTCAGAATTTCCATGTCCAGGTAAATCAATTGTAATAATTTGATTGTGATGAAATAAATCATTCTGTAAACGATTCCATATTTTATGATTTTCCAAAAAACCATGTAAGAAAACTATAGGTTTCCCAACTCCAATACTTTCGTAGAACAACATATTTTGGTTCAGAATTTGTAATTAATTAAATACAAATTTACAACAATGAAAAAATATAATCCTATTATAATACTCACAATAGCTATTGGTGCTATTCTTATTTATTGTATTACAAGAAATAAATCACTTATAATTGGAGGTTCTGTACAAAAAGAAATTAAAAAAGATTCTTCTATTCAGGAAATTGCTTTTGCTTCTCCAAAGATTATGAATAATTCTGAATTGAAATTAATACAAGGAAAAGGTAAATTTGAAATTGAAAAAGTAGCAAAAGAAGAACAAACATTTAGTTTTAGAAATGATTCTTCTTCATCTGTTTTTATTCAAATAATTCCTCAAGATAAACTAGGAAACATTAGAATTAATCAACTTATCTCTCCAAATAATGAAAAAGATGGTCCTTTTGGACAAGAAATCAATTACGATTTAAACGAAAAAGGTTTGTATCAAATTCGAATTGGCGAAAGTTTGATGCAAGGCGATCCATTTGAAGGAAAATATACCTTGAAATTGCAGTTAAAATAGTTACTTTTACAACAGAATTTTTCTGTTATGAAATGGACTTTTATCGCTTTTATTACATTGATTACGCTTTATAGTTGTGAAGACAAATCTACACCAACCATTTATCCAAGCAAGATTGGAGTTGATTCTGCGTACAAGGATTTGGTAAAAAAAGATAAACCAACAACAGAAGATGTAATGAAAGAAGAAGTGGTAAAAACAGCTTCTCCTCAGAAAAAAGTTGTGATAAAACCTCAGCAAAAAATTATATCTAATACAGATAAAATTGTTCCTTTAAGCGCTAATAACACTACAGAGAATCTTGAAGTAAGTTATGCAAAAGCAAAAGCGGAACCGACTAAAATAGCGGGACAAACCAATACGTTTACGTTTAATGCAGATTCTGCAAAGAAAGTTTGGATCAAAATTTCTGCACAAGATTCTACAGCGAATATTAGAATTAATCACATCAAAGGACCTGCGGATTCTATAAAAGGTGGTCCTTTTGGCAAAGAAACCATTTTCGAATTACCTGCGCGTGGCGTGTATCAATTCTCGATTTCGGAGAAACCAACAACCCCAAAACCATACGCTGGGAAATATAAAGTTGAATTGAAATTATTGTGGAAATAAATCTATTTGTAATAGATTTTGTAGTTAAGTGAATGATTTTTCAAAATATCTTGTTTAATCATTTCACCATTAATTTCATTGTAATATTCGACTGATTTTTTTGTTACAATCAAATCAAAATAGCCATTTCCTTCGGGACAAAAAGGATTTTCGTAAGAAGTTTCTAAACCAATAAAATAGTTTTTGGCTTCGGAAGGTTTAAGTTTTAAATGAATCAGAAAAATATATTTTCCTTGATAATCTTTATCCACTTCAAACCATTTTTCTTCAATCAAACTTTGTTTATCCTCAATCGATTTTAGAATCATTGGTTTGAAATAATAATATTCGTTGCAATAATTTTTCTTTTTCACTTTTGATTCAAACAAAATTTCAATTGCGACAATTTCAATTTCTTTCTCATTTGGAAGTAATAAATTCGAAAATATTTTAAGTCCGAAACTTGTGTTATCCGTTAATCGAACCACTTGTTTAAACTTTGGACGAAATTGTTTGTAATTGGAATAATTCACTACCTCAACTTGATTGAGATTAATCGTATCCAACTTTTGAGCAAAACTCATCACAGAAAGTAAGAAAAGAATTAGAAACTTCATTTTATAAAAATAGAAAAAATTTTCAGTAAATGATTTTCTCAATTCATCCTAAAAAATCAACAATTCGTAAACATATATTTATACAAGTCTTTTGCTAACTATAGTTTTGATAAAAATTAACAACATGAAAACACTTATCAAAATCCTAAAAATCTTCTTTATTGCTCTAATTTCAATAATTACACTTATTTTTTTGTATTTATTTATTAGTAATAAAATTTTCTTAGCTTCTAAAAATGAAACAAATATTGGCTATCTAAAAAATAATAAAACAACAATTGACAGCAACTTTGATTCTCAGATTTTTGATAATAACTTCAACACTTCAAATGTTATTCTATTAGGTGAAATTCATGGTTTTGCTGACAATCAAAAATTAGATGAATTTATGTTTAAATATTTGAATAAGAATCTTGGATTCAACTATTACATTGCCGAAATGGACAGTTTAAATTCTAAAAAATTAAACACATTTCTAAGCTCCGATGTTAAAAATGAAAAATTATTAAAAGAAGTTGTTTTAGCTATTAAAAAAAGAATTCCTCAACAATCAAGTCAAGAGTTACTAAAAAAATGGAACAACTTGTATGATTACAATAAAACATTAAATGATTCATCTAAAATCGTTGTTTTGGGTATTGATACAAACTTTGATGATTCTAACAACAAAATTTCAAGAGATTCTGCAATGATTGAAAATTTTAATCATATCATTTCAAAGAATCATCTACAAAATGAAAAATTCTATGGATTATTTGGTCTTTTTCATACACTTCAAAAAAGTATGAATGATAAAGAAAAACCTTTTGCTGAAAGACTTTTAGACAATAAATATAACGTAACAAGCATCGTAAGTTATACATTGGACAGTGAAATGTATTTACCTAAAAATGATCAATTTCCTACTCCAGAAAATGAAAAAATAAACTGGGTAAATGCTGATGGACCGATGATGTTAATAAAAGGTATTCTTGATTTTAAAGAACTTGCAAAGTCTAATTCCATTTCAATTTTTAATCTTAATGCGAAAAATTCACCATACAAATCTTCTCAAAATTTAATTCAAATAAAGTCAAGATTATTTGGAGAAAACATTACGCCAAAAGAAAATTTAAAAACAACTGATTATTTTCAATACGTTGCAATTCTTCGTAATTCTGAAGCATTAACTCCAATTCAATAAAAAAAACGGAATCTTATAGATTCCGTTTTTTTTTATTTTCCTTATATCGATTAAATCAAATTCAAAACTTGTTCTAAATCTTCTAATAAGTCATCTATATCTTCGATACCAACAGACAAACGAATTAAATCATCTGTAATACCAATTTCAGCACGTTTCTCAGCAGGAATAGACGCATGTGTCATCGTAGCTGGGTGATTTGCTAATGATTCAACACCACCTAAAGATTCAGCCAAAGTGAAAACTTTTAAGTTTTCTAAAATTTTGAAAGCATCTTCTTTCTTCCCAGAAGTCAACGTAAACGTTACCATTCCTCCGAAATCTTTCATTTGTTTTTTCGCAATTTCGTGTTGCGGATGATTTTCCAAACCTGGATAATACGTGTGCGCAACTTTTGGATGAGCCTCTAAAAATTGTGCGATCTTCATTCCGTTTGAACAGTGACGATCCATACGAACAGCCAAAGTTTTGATTCCACGTAAAACTAAGTAAGAATCTTGTGGTCCTAAAATTCCTCCTGTTGCAAATAAATTGAAGTGAACATCAGTTGCCAATTGCTCTGAATTAACCACAATTGCTCCAGCAACTAAATCTGAGTGACCTCCTAAATATTTTGTTGCAGAATGCATCACTATATCTGCTCCCAACTCAATTGGTCGTTGTAAATAAGGCGAAGCAAATGTATTATCAACAGCGACTAAAATATCAGATTTTTTTGCTTTTACAGCATCATTTACCGCTTTGATATCAACCACTTTCATCAATGGATTTGTAGGTGTTTCAACCCAAACCATTTTTGTATTATCATTGATTAATACAACAACAGCCTCAACATTTGTCATATCTACGAAATGGAATTTCAATCCAAATTTTTCATAAACACGTGTAAACAAACGGTAAGAACCTCCATATAAATCGTCCATCGCGATGATTTCATCACCTGGTTTAAATAATTTTAATACACCATCGATTGCTGCCAAACCAGAACCAAATGCAAAACCTGCAACTCCACCTTCGATAGATGCTAATGCATTTTCTAAAGCAGTTCTTGTTGGATTTGCACCACGAGAATATTCGTATCCTTTGTAATCTCCTGGTGATCTTTGCGCGAATGTTGATGTTTGGTAAATTGGAGTCATTACGGCTCCTGTAGAAGGGTCATGTTGTTGACCTCCATGTATAGCTTTTGTATTGAATTTCATTGTAAATGCTTTTAACTATAGCAAATATATGGAGTTTTATTTATTCTTTGTTTTAAAGATTTGTTAGAATTTATTTCGGGAGATTAACTAAACAATTCGTATAAAACTTGTAATGATTTTGGCTTCTTAAAATTATTGGTGTGAATTTGATAGTACTTCACTAGAATTTCGAGTAAAAGAGAACGTTGCGATTGGTTGAATGTATTTTTTGAATCTTCGGAAAAGTGTAATTCTAACAATTTTTTGAACAAAACAGCTTCATCTGCTTTCAACATATTGATAGATGAATTCGAATTTGTGAAAAATCCATTTTCTAAATCGAATAGATTTCCATCAATTTCTAAGTTGGGATAAAAACCAAGAAAATGTGATAATTGAATTAAAAAAATCAAATGAAAATCTGCAAAATCATCTTTTTTTTGATCAAATTCTTTTAACGAATGTTCAATGTAAAAATATAATTCTGGATTATCTGATTCTTCTTTTAGAACTAAGTTTAGGATTTCAGCTAAGAAAAAAACAATCGCCGATTTGATGGGATGAAAATGCAACGATTCATAATAATGCGACGTCTGAGCTGATTTTAAGAAAACCAATTGTTGTTCATTTGATTTCGGTTGAAAGCTCAAATCTATTTCTGCTAGCGGAAAATACAACGAAGTATTTCGCTTTTTTTTGGAGAAAACTCCTTTTGCTATAAATGATTTAAGGCCAAAATCTTGTGTATAACAACGAATAATTAAACTCGTGTCACCATATTTTAAGCTTGAAAGTACAATGGCTTTGGTTTCTAAAATTTTCATTAACGGACAACTGCAATTTTTAATGTTTTGGTTTCTGTACCATCAGCATTTGTCATCAAAACTAAGTAAATTCCAGAAGCTACTGGCTTTCCTTTTGCATTATTTGTGTTCCATTCTACAATTCCTCCTTCTGCTTTTTTCTCAAAAAGTAAATTTCCAACAATATCTGTAATCTTAACCAACGCACGATTTGGAAGATTTTTTATCGTGACATTCCCCTTATATTCTGGACGATAAGGATTAGGATAAGCAATTGCATTGTTAAAATTATTCGCTTCTGTCGATACATCTCCGTTATACGAAACCACACCTTTTTCCGTTGCAAAATATACTTTTCCTGTCGATTCATCAATCGAAACATCGTACACAACATCCGAAGGTAAAGGTGAATTTTTAGACGTAAAATGTAATTTCGTCGTTTCTCCACTATCCGAAACATAATAAACTCCTGCCCCATTTGTTGCAATCCATTTATTATTTGCGTTATCTACTTTTATAGCGTAAATCCCAACATCAGTTAACAACGCTTCCGGAATTCCATCTTGAATAATAACAACAGGCTCGGCAATTATATTATTAGAACTTACAGCATTATCAGCTCCGTACAACACAACTAAACCTTGCCCTGTTCCGATCCAAAGATTTCCACTTTTATCAAGTGAAACTGTATGTACATCATCACTTGGTAAGTCTCCATTTGCAACTTTTATATTTACAATCTCTTTAAAATTTGAGTTATCCACAACAGAGATTCCACCATAACGTGCATTAGGAAAAAAAGTATATTGGCTACCTGCTATAGGTTTTACAGCAGTAGAAGCTATATTTTTTTCAGATCCAATAATTTCCCAAGAAGTATTTCCATTCTTTCTTCTTGCATAATAATTAAATTTTGAATCAGGATATCCAGCACCTGCCGCTTTATCTACAGGAAAAGAAGCTGCAACATATAGATTTCCTAAAAGATCGTAATTAAGACCTGCTATTCTTGAACTAGAAAAATCATTTTTTTGTAAAATTATTTTTGGCTCATCGTTATCTGCTAAATTAAACTCTAACACATCTCGTCGTCCATCTACATCTCTAACATCATAATTATAAGATCCTACTACAAATTTATTATCATCTAATGGATTCACTTCTACTTGTACTATATCTTTTGCTTTAATTTTTGAGAAAGAAAAATGTTTCCAATTTTTACTATCGTAATATGAAAAACCATCTACATTTTCAGCTGGAGTATTATAAACATCTCCCATTCCTCCAGGAGCAATCCATACTTTCCCACTTTTTGTCGTTACAGACCATGCTTTATTATTGAAAGGTCCATCGGGATAAAATTCTTTATGATCAGATAAATTAATAATTCCATGATTTACAGAACCTCCATAATAAATGTTGTTTATAAAAATTCCTGTATTGAAATTTACAGCATTTCCGTCTTCATCAGCTACAGGATAATCTAGTCCATTCAAAATAGAAACTTGATTATTTTGAGCAATGATTAATTGTTTGTTTGATGATTTTAGATCTTCAATAAAATTATAACTCTGAAAATAACCATTAAGAGATTTTAGATTATTGTTTTCAGAATAATAAATATCATCATTAAATAACTCTATATTCGAAATATTTCCTAGAACAATAGGATTTCCCCAACTAATAAAATTTGGATTATTTAATTTTTTAGTTGTCAATTCACTCAAATAAATACCTTTATCAGTAGAAATATAAAGCTTGTTTCCAAAAATTGTTGCATCATTTACAATTGTCGAATTTGTACGTGTTGTCTCTTTAAATTCTTCCTCTTTTATGTCGAAAGAAACAATTCCAAAAGCTCCAGAAATAAACGCAATTCCATCATTTATAAAAATATGATTGACTTTTTTATCACCCGAAAAACCATTCCATTTGATATCCAAAACCATTGTCGATTCTCCAGATTTCAATAAATCTAAACCTCCATTTTCATACCCGACTAAAAACGAATCGGAATCTTTATCATAAGCCATTGCAGAAACCCCAACATTGTTCAAAAAATTGGTTTTATTTAATTTAATCCAATCACTTGTAGGATTTAGAGGATTGAATAAGAAAATTCCGTTTTCAGTTCCACAATAAATCACACCATTTACTTCTTCCAACAATTTCACATTATTGTAAGAAAAAAGATCAGTCCAACGCACTTTATCATTTTGAGCGTTTAAACTTGTGAAAATCATGGTGATGAAAATGAACAATTTTGTCTTCATAATGCACAAAAATACTGTAATTTATAACAAAATAACTTGCTAAAAATTGTATTGCTTGTTACAATAAATCATAAAATTTACCTGGAAGAGTAGAAATTATTTGTTTCAATTCTAAATCTAATAAAGTTGGCATCAATTCGTAGGATTTCAAATTTAAGTCAAAAGACATTTTATCAATATGTTGTTTTCCATTGGTTTTTAGATAATTTACAATTAAATTTTCATCATCAGAAAACTCAATAAACAAATCTATTTGTTTTGGTTTCTTCTTCGAATTGAAGTTAAAATAATCAATAATATCTTTCGAATTTTCGACCAAATAAGCTTGATGAGATTTTATCAAATAATTACACCCAATACTCAACACATCCGTCGATTTTCCTGGTAAAGCAAATACTTCGCGATTATATTCATTTGCAAACTTCGCAGTCACCAAACTTCCTCCTTTAAAAGCAGACTCTACCACAATTGTAATATCCGACAAACCTGCAATAATCCTATTTCGTTGTAAAAATGCTTCAGGTGTAGCAATTTTAAAACTTGGTTGCTCCGTAATCCAACCTCCTTTTTGTAAAATTTGAATCGCAATTTTTTTGTGAGCTGCAGGATAAATTCGTTCAAAATTTGTTCCCATTACCGTCCATGTTACAACATTATTTTTAAGCGCATATGAATGTGCTTCAATATCGCAACCATACGCCAATCCACTCACAATTGTAACATCAAAATCAGCTAAACCTTCAATTAATTCAGTAATAAAATTTCGTCCATAATTGGTCATTTTTCGTGTTCCGACAATCGAAATCTTTTTATTACTGAGATGATTAAATTCTAAATTTCCTTTGCAAAAAATCACTAAAGGTGCATCAATACATTCTTTTAAGAATTGTGGATAAGCTTCATCATAAAAAGTTAAAATATTGATTTGATTATTTTTACAATATTCTATTTCGTTAAAAGCTAAATCTAACCATTTTTTATTTCCAAAATCTTTGCTTATTTGCTGTCCAATTCCCGAAATTTGCATCAAATCTTTTGGTTTACAATTCCAAGCAGCCTCTGCCGAACCAAAAAATTGAATAATTTTTCGAGCCGTGATATCGCCAATTCCTTTCTGGAAAGAAAGTGCTAAAATATATGGTAAATCGGTTTTCATTTTGTTAAATTATTAATATTAAACCAACTAAGAATAATTTTAAGTATTTATTTTTTGCTAAATCTAAAAAAAATGTTAATTTCGTAGTATGAGGTTAGAAGAGCATATTAGTCAATTA
The DNA here is from genome assembly GCF_002378465.1 of Empedobacter sp. UBA3475. NCBI lineage: Bacteria > Pseudomonadati > Bacteroidota > Flavobacteriia > Flavobacteriales > Weeksellaceae > Empedobacter > Empedobacter sp. UBA3475. Next base: position 81,716 of record NZ_DFRA01000033.1, read on the forward strand.
TTATTTCAGCACGATTGTGTAATCGTTCCAAACTTTGGTGCGTTTATCTCAAACACTGCTAATGTGGCGTTTGACGAGCAAACAAACACATTTATTCCACCAAGAAAAGAGCTTTCTTTCAATACAACTTTAACAAAAAGTGATGGTGTTTTGGTGAATAAAATTGTAGAAGATGAGCCAATGTCTTTTGAAAATGCGCAAACATTTTTGAATGAACAAGTTTATTTTTGGCAAGAACATTTGAAATATGGAAAAGTTTTAACCTTACAAAATATCGGATCATTACAATTTAATGACGCTGGAAAAATTGACTTCAAACCAGAAAATGCTCAAAATTATTTCATTGCCGCTTACGGTCTTTCAAATTTACAAGCCAATTACATTTTAGATTCGTCTAAAACTAAAACCTCTAACAAACACATGTCAAAATTTTTAGCCGCAGCCTCATTAATTCCCATTATTGTTGGTGGCTTCCTATATTTTAATACGCCGCAACCCGTGCAAGAATTCGTAACGGAGCAATGGAGCGGTTTGGTTTTACCAATGATTGGTAAAGATGACGCAACCAAAACTGAAAAACCTACAGTGCAATACGATGTGTATAATATGCCACAAACGATTGCTGAGCCTTCTTTGGTTGAATATCAAATTGCCGAAACCGTAACGAAAACAGATACAATTGAAACGCCTAAAAAAGTTGAAATTACAGTTGTAAAGGAAACAAAACTGAATGAGACTGAAAAGGAAATTACCGCAATTGTAAAGGAAAAACCTTCGACAAAAGAAGTTGTAAAAACAGAAACAAAAAAATTAACGAAAGTTGAAGCTCCTAAAACAGCTGAAAAGAAAGTTGAGGACAAAAAAGAAATTGCAACTAAAACAACTGCAAAATCTAACAATAAAAAATATCAAGTAATTGCGGCTTCGCTAAAACGTCAAGAAGATGCTGATCGTTTGGTTGGAGAATTGAAAAAACAAGGTTATAAAGATGCTGGAGTTTCTTATGTAAAAGGTCGCTATTATTATGTTACATATAGCAGCTTCAATAACATAGAAGATGCGCAAAAATATATGAATGATGTGAATAAAAAGTCTCCTGGAACTTGGGTTAGAACTGAAAATTAAATCATTTTTCAATACAATATATATCGAAATAAGCTGCCCAAAAGGCAGCTTATTTCTTTGTTAGAATGAATATGAAAACTAGTTCCAGCCACCACCTAAACTTTTGTATATAGCGACAACTGTACTTAATTGTTTTTCTTTTGTTTCTATTAATTCCATTTTTGCATCTAATAAATCACGTTGAGTTGTTAACACTTCTAGATAATTTGCTCGATTATTTTTGAACAACTGATTCGCAATATCAATAGATTCTACAAGTGCTTTCGCCTGTTTATCTTTGTACGAATAACTTTGTTCTAAATTATTAATCTTCGACATTTGATTTGACACTTCTAAATACGCATTTAAAATTGTTTTATCATATTCGTACAATGCTTGTATTTGATGAGCATTTGCTGTATTAAACTCCGCTTTTATCGCACTTTTATTTATCAAAGGTGCAGCTAATTCTCCTGCCAATGAATACAAAATTGACTCTGGCATTTTTACCAAATAAGATGGTTTAAACGCATTTAGTCCTAAAGCCGCAGAAATATTAAGCGACGGATAAAACTCTGCACGAGCCACTTTCACATCTAAAGCAGAAGCTTTTAATTCTAATTCTGCTTGCTTGATATCAGGACGATTTGATAATAATTCAGACGGAATTCCTGCATGCATTGTTTGCGGAATCAAATCCATAAAAGACGAACCATCACGTTTTATCATTTGCGGATATCTACCCAATAATGCATTAATTCTATTCTCAGTTTCTGTGATATCTTGTTTAATATTAAACTCTTCACTTTCAGATTTTAATAATTCTGCTTCAAATTTTTTCACCGCTAATTCTGTTTCACGAGCAGCTTCCTTTTGAATTTTTACCACACGCAGTGATTCTTTTTGCAATTCAATATTTCGATGAATTAACTCCAATTGACTATCTAAAGACAATAATTCATAATAAGACGATGCGATCTCTGAAATTAAATTTGTCAAAACAAAATTCTTTCCTTCTACCGTTGATAAATATCGCGCAATCGAAGCATCTTTCGAATTACGTAATTTTTTCCAAATATCAACTTCCCAATCAGCGCTCAATCCAATCGCATAATCCATCAAAGGATCAGGCATTTCTTTCCCGGGTTTTATCTCAGTCGAAGCATCACCAGCACCTTGACTTGTATAACGACCAACTTTCTCAACTCCAATTCCTGCATTTGCTGAAACATTTGGCGATAATTTTCCGTTTTTGTACAACACTTCATTTTTAGAAATCTCAATTTCTTGAAGTGTAATCATCAATTCTTGGTTATTTTTTAACGCTTCTTCAATCAAAACGACCAAATTTGGATCAGTAAAAAATTGTTTCCAAGGCGTCAACCCAGAACTTGGTGCATCATCATTTTGCACATTTTGATAAGCTTCTGGAATTTTTGGTGCTTGATGATTTTCAATCTCTTTGCTTACCGCAGGAGCTTTACAGCTCCAAATCATTGTTCCAAAAAGACTTATTGCAATTATATTTTTTAAACTATTTTTATTCATCTTCCGTGATTTCTTCTGTTAAAGGATTTTCATCTTCATATTTCACCAATTGCATTTTATCCGCCAAAGCGCCAAACGCAACATATAAACCGGGTACAATAAACAACCCGAAAATAGTTCCGAACAACATTCCGCCTGCAGCAGCAGTACCAATTGTTCTATTTCCTACTGCTCCCGGACCAGAAGCAATAACCAACGGAATAAGACCTGCAATAAACGCAAATGATGTCATCAAAATTGGACGGAAACGAACACCCGCACCTTCAATCGCTGATTTTACAATTGATAAACCTTCGTTATGTTTTTGTACTGCAAACTCAATAATCAACACCGCATTTTTACCGAGAAGTCCAATCAACATCACCATTGCAACTTGTGCATAAATATTATTTTCTAATCCTAATAATTTCAAGAAGAAAAATGCTCCGAAAATCCCTGTTGGTAGTGAAATGATAACTGGTAAAGGCAAAATAAAACTTTCGTATTGTGCTGCTAAAATCATGTAAACGAAAATTAAACAAATGGCGAAAATAATCACTGCTTCATTTCCACGAGAAACCTCATCTTTCGATATTCCTGCCCAATCAATTCCAAAACCACGAGGCAAAGTATTCTTAGCTACTTCATTAATCGCTGCAATCGCTTGTCCACTACTATAACCAGAAGCTGGCGTACCACTAATTTCTGCTGCATTATACATATTGTGACGCGTAATTTCTGATAAACCATATACTTTTTCAATTTTCATGAAAGCTGAATATGGAACCATTTCACCTTGATCATTTTTCACATACAATTTCAATAAATCTTCCGGTAGCGCACGATATTCTGGCGAAGCTTGTACCATCACTTTATAAGGTCGGTCAAATTTGATGAAACTTGTTTCGTAATTAGAACCAACTAATGTTGATAAATTATCCATCGCATTTTCGATCGAAACTCCTTTTTGTTCGGCAATATCATTATCAATTTTCAAGACATATTGAGGAAAGGAAGCACTATAAAATGTGAATACAGAGCTCAATTCTGGACGACGAGTTAATTCTTTTATAAAATCACGGCTCACTTCTTCCATTTTATGATAATCTCCACTACCCGCTTTATCCAATAATCTCAACTCGAAACCTCCTGCAGCTCCATATCCAGGAACAGATGGTGGTTGAAAATATTCGATATTCGCACCATTAATATTTCCAGCTTTTTCTTCTAATTCTTTGATGATTTCTTCCGCAGACTTAGAACGTTCGTCCCAACTTTTCAAGTTAATTAAACAAGTTCCAGAGTTTGCTCCTGTACCTTCTGTCAAAATCTCATAACCAGCCAAAGATGAAACTGATGAAACGCCATCAATTCCTTCCGCTATTTTTTGTAATTTTTGAGAAACTTCATTCGTTCTTTCTAACGTAGAACCTGGAGGTGTTTGAATAATTGCATAAAACATTCCTTGGTCTTCGTTTGGAATAAATCCAGAAGGCAAACTATTATTCAAAAAGAAAACTCCAGCGCAAAATGCAAGTAAAATTCCGAATGTAACAGTTCGTTTGTTAACTGTTTTGGTTAAAACTTTTTCGTATTTAAAAGAACCTTTGTTGAACAAATTATTAAACTTCAACAAAAATTTATTTAGCATCGTTTTCTTTCTTGGTTGATTATGATTATTTTTCAAAATCATTGCACACAAAGCTGGTGTAAGCGTTAAGGCAACAATTCCTGATAAAATAATTGATGTTGCCATCGTAATCGAAAATTGACGATAAAAAATTCCAACTGGACCAGACATAAACGCAACTGGAATAAAAACAGCTGCCATTACAAATGTGATTGCTATAATTGCTCCACTAATTTCGCGCATCGCTTCTTCCGTCGCTCGTAAAGGCGAGAGATTTTTCTCTTCCATCTTGGCGTGGACAGCCTCTATCACCACAATCGCATCATCGACGACAACTCCAATCGCCATAACTAAGGCAAATAATGAAATCAAGTTTAATGTAATTCCAAAGAAACTCATTAACGCAAAAGTTCCGACCAAAGAAACAGGAACCGCCAACGCAGGAATCAATGTAGAACGCCAGTCACCTAAGAATAAAAACACAACAATCCCAACTAAAACGAAAGCTTCAAAAAGTGTATGTACCACTTTTTCCATTGAAGCATCTAAGAATTTCGAAACGTCATATGAAATCTCGTAATCCATTCCTTTTGGTAAATTATTCTCTTTAAGATCAGCCATTAATGCTTTGATATTTTTAATCACTTCACTCGCATTACTTCCGTACGATTGTTTTATCACAATTGCGGCAGAAGGTTTTCCGTTCAATGTTGAGTAAATATCATACATCGAACTTCCGAATTCTATATCAGCAACATCTTTTAAACGTAAGATTTCTCCATCAGGATTTGCTCTTAAAATGATGTTTCCATATTGTTCTTTTGTGTTATATCGACCTGAATATTTTAATACATATTCAAAAGCTTCTGAACGTTTTCCAGAACTTTCCCCTGTTTTCCCTGGCGAAGCTTCAATACTTTGTTCATCCAACGCTTTCATCACATCATCCGCAGAAATATTATAGGCTTGCATTCTATCTGGTTTTAACCAAACACGCATTGCATATTCTCGGTTTCCTAAAATATCTGCATCTCCAACTCCATTAATACGTTTCAACTCAGATAAAATATTGATATCTGCATAATTATATAAAAATTGTTGGTCAGCTTTTGGATCGTTACTGTACAAGTTAATGTACATCAACATGTTTGATTCTTCGCGTGTAATTTTCACTCCTTCGCGAACTACTAAAGGCGGAAGTTTATTGACAACCGAAGAAACACGGTTTTGCACATTTACAGCTGCAATATTGGGATCAGTTCCTAAATCAAATATCACTTGAATAGACGCTTCACCGTCATTCCCAGCATCAGATGTAATATATTTCATTCCTGGAACACCATTTAGCGCACGTTCTAATGGAATTACCACCGATTTGATTAATAATTCATTATTTGCACCCGGATATTCCGCTGTAATATTCACCTTTGGTGGCGAAATTGAAGGGAACTGCGTTACGGGTAATTTGACTAATGATAGAATTCCTAAGAAAACTATAATCAACGAAATGACAATCGATAGAACGGGTCTTCGAATAAATTTATCAAACATAACTTTGAATTTTTTAGATTAGTTTGATTTTAATTTCAACGATGAAAGAACTTTTCTTGGTGCAATAAATTTCGTTTTGATTTTATCATCATCTTTCACTTTCTGAACACCCTCTAACAAAATATTATCTTTCTCCGAAAGTCCGCTTTCTACCACATAAACATCAGGCATTTCTAGACCAATCGTGATATTTCTCGATTTGACAACACCATTTTTATCTACTACAAAAACATAGGTTTTATCTTGAATTTCGTAGGTTGCTTTTTGTGGAATTAATAAAGCATCATGTAACGGAACTGTCATTTTTACTTTCCCTGTTTCACCATTTCTTAACAGATGATTTGGATTTGCAAAACGTGCACGAAACGCAATATTTCCTGTTTCGTTGTTAAATTCTCCTTCTATCGTTTCTACCAAACCTTTTTCTGGTAAAGGTTTATTATTCGCCATAATCAACGAAACTTGTTTATTCGCTCTATCTTGAATATTTGTTTGATAATCTAAATATTCAGGTTCAGAAACGTTGAAATAAGCAAACATTGATGAGTTATCAGATAAATTTGTTAATAACATTCCTTCGTCAATCAAGCTTCCCAATTTCATAGGAATTCTATCAATAACACCAGAAAATGGTGCACGAATATCTGTAAATGATAAATGTAATTGAGCCAATTGCATTTCTGCTTTCGATTTTTCTAATCGTGCTTGCGCAATGGCTTTTTCGTTCTTAGAAACGACATTATTATCAGCCAAAGTTGCTGAATTTTGTAATTCAATTTGTGCCTCTTTTACCTCAGCTTTCGATTTTAAATATTCGGCTTGATACATCGAAGGCATAATGCGAAACAACAATTGACCAGCTTGTACATGTTGACCTTCATCCACAAAAACTTTTTGCAAATAACCTTTTTCTTGCGCACGAATTTCGATGTTTCGTACCGATTGAATTTGGGCTACATAATCCTTATCTACAATCGTATCCATTTTGATTGGCGTTGTGATTGGATAATCTTTCACTTCTTCTTTTTCCTGTTTTTTTGATGAACAACTTGTTGTCAACAATACAGTACTTAGAGCTACAAATAATGCGACTCTTTTCATAATTCTTCTAACTATTAAATGTAAAATTTGATGAAATGGATTTCTTGGCAGAAGTAGTTTTACCAAAAAATATTACATACAAAAATTGGTTAACATTCAGCTATTCATGAACTGAACACTAATTTTTGGTGTAATTTTAAAAATTTAAGAAATCAATCAAATTCTGATTGTACGTAACAAAATGTACTTACAACTCGAAAATTTGATGGTTTTATTGTAGAAGATGTGCTTCTTTCTTAAACCTTGAATCATAAAGTTTAAAACCAGAACAACACTTAATAGTTTGATACAAGTTTCTAAATCGATTTTGTTTGATGTCTGAAAATCATCATCAATCGTTTCGATACTTGGATTAAATTCTTGAAATTGATTTGAATTTGAAGTTTTAGAAAATTTAGTTTCAACAATTTTACTTGCGTGATAAATATGTGTATTATCGTTAACAACTGTCTGCGAAGTTAAATTTCCTTGAAAATGTTGAGTACCCGCAAACACTTTAGTTTCCGCAAAAAATAGCAGAAATAAAGCAGACAGCAAGTATGTGATAAACATTTTCATAATTCTGTTCAAATGTAAGACTTGAAATAATACAATAATCTATATTAACATTTTTTAACTATAAAATTTTATTGATTTAATAAAAAACTCAATTACAAATACTTAACACAACGATAATAACTGTTTCAAAACTCGAATATTTTGTTGAAATTTGCACCCAACAAACAAAAGTTTATGGCGAAAGCAAAAACAGCAAAAGAGTCGTTAGCAGTAATGACAAACTTGGTTTTACCGAATGAAACCAACAACTTAGGAAACATGTTCGGAGGCGAATTATTGGCTTCTATGGACAGAATTTCTTCTATTTCTGCGAAAATGCATGGTGGAAGTTTTTTGGTTGTAACAGCAAGTGTCAATCACGTTGCGTTTAACATTCCGATTCCGATGGGAAGTACAGTGAAGTTAGAATCTAAAGTAACTCGCGCATTCAAATCATCGATGGAAGTGTATGTTGATGTCTATGTTTACGATTACGAAAATTGTGTTTATAACCAAACAAATAGCGGTATTTATACATTTGTAGCCGTTGATAATGATAATAAACCTGTTCAAGTCCCTGAATTAATTCCAGAATCTGAACAAGAAATCGAGCGTTATGAAGCTGCTTTGCGTCGTAAACAATTAAGTTTGATTTTGGCTGGCAGAATGAATCCTGCTGATGCACACGAATTAAAATCGTTGTTTATTACAGAATAAAATAAAAAAGTCGAAACAATGTTTCGACTTTTTTATTGATATAATTTTTTAACCTTTTCCAGCTAAACGATCCACCACATATTCTATTTGTGTTTTCCCGTGTGGTTTTGGTTTTCCTTCTGCATCTAAATTTACCATCGTAATTCGATCGACTGTAATAATGGTTTCATGCGTCATTTTGTTACGTACTTCGCATTGTAAAACCAATGAAGTTGTTCCAAATTTCACCACTTCAATTCCAATTTCTACAATATCACCTTCACGAGCCGAAGCCATAAAGTTGATTTCCGACATATATTTGGTCACAACATGCGAATTTTCTAATTGCACAATGCTATACAACGCCGCTTCTTCATCAATCCAAGCCAAAAGCTTTCCTCCAAAAAGTGTTTTGTTTGGGTTAAGATCTTCTGGTTTTACCCATTTACGAGTGTGAAATTTCATAGTTTTCTATTTTAAGTTCTTGCTTATTTTCTGTTGCCAAATGATTCGCATCCGAAATAAACTTGACTAAATTTACAGCATATTTTCCATCTAACAAAGATTCATTATGACGGATTAACGCGTCAGAAATTTCGGCAATGGCGTTAGGATGAAAATTCTTTTGTTCAGTAGAAATTTTGTTTGAACAACACACATTTTTTAAATCAGAATAAATCATTTGATTAAGATATTGATCTCCAATCTTTATTGTTCCTTTTTCAGCAATAAGCGTGATATTACTTTCGAAATTTTTATTGAAAACTGACGTTGTATAAATCATATGTCCGATTGCTCCATCGGCAGTAAAATCAACACAACCCGAATCATCAAATTCTGTCACTTCTTGATGCGTAAAATTGAAACTTTTTGAATTTGTACAAATTACCTCATCAAACCAAAAATTCATGATATCAACAAAATGCGAAAATTGAGTAAATAAAACACCTCCATCCATTTCTTGGTTTCCGTGCCATTCACGCAACTTGTAATAATTCTTGTTACGATTCCAATAGCAATTAATATTCACCATGAAAATTTTCCCTAATGAATTATTATCTATCAAATTCTTTACATATTGCACAACTGGAGAAAAACGAAGCTGCATCGACGTAAAAACTCTAAGTTTCTTTTCGTCAGCAACTTTCAGTATTTCAGTAATATCTTCTACAGTTAATGCAATTGGTTTTTCAATCAAAACATTTTTTCCCGCTTTTAAACAACGAATCGCATGTTCGCGGTGCAAACCATTTGGCGTAGCAATCACAACAACATCAGTTTCTTGATCTTCGTTCAGAAAACTTTCAAGTGTTGAATAACCTTTGAAAGGTAAATCTTCTGGTAAATTGAAATCAATCACCGAAATTAATTGTGCGTTTTCCGTTTCCTCTATTGCTTGTTGATGTACACGTCCAATATGACCGTAGCCTAAAATGGAAAAATTCTTCATTGAATTTATTTAATAATTTTTTCTAATATCTTTTGTGTGATTAGATATGTTGGTTTTACACCTGTTAATCCTAAACCACCAGAAGCCAATGTACTTCCTGTTTCTAGAGGATTATCTGAAGCGTAATATGCATACATTACTTTAACATCTTTATCGATGTGATGTCTAATTTTTGATGCAACCTGAATTGCTTTTTGGTAATGCGCTCCTTCCATTTCTAATCCAATTGCTTGGAAAGACGAATTTTTGAAATATTCTAAAACGTCTTTATTTTGTAATGATGTTCCTAAAACTGAAATCATTGGTCCTTCGTAAACACCTAAACCTTGACCTTCGAAATCAGCAGCAGTTAATTCGTTATCAAAAACATAATTATCTGTAGTTCCTTCGAAAACATGTGCTGTAGCAATCATAATATCACCTTTATTTCCTTCTAAAATTCCAGCTTTACCCATAATCGCAACAGATTTTACATTCATTTTGAATTTTACATCTCCAACTTTGTATGGTTTCAACAATTCATCCATCGCCTCGAATGCTTGCTCACCAAAAGCATAATCCATCACAATAATCACCTCATTGTTCTTATCTTTTGCATAAGAAAATGCAGAATTAGCAATGTTTACTTTAGATAAATCAATAATTTGAACATCGATATTTGTTCCTGATTGATCTTTGATGTAAACTAAACCATTCTGTTGTGTGTAATCATTTAACGAATCGCGCAACATTTTGTTGTTTGCTGCACTCAAATCTTCGTAAATTTCTACTCCATCATTTTTATATTTTCTTTTCAATCCATCATACGCATACAACATGTTAGACACACTGTGCATATTAGCAGAAATGATGTGAATGTTTTTATCTTGAAGATTATTTTCGAATAATACACGTTTGATTTCATTCGCCCATTTTTCTCCAATCATATGATGACCAATCGATTCACGTAAAGTTGATGTAAATGTAATTTCACGTTTCTTAGTTCCGATACGATCTTGTTGACTTGTGTAACCCATCCAATAAACTACACGGAAAAAATAATCTTTGTCGTCTGCTTTACTGAAATAATGATGAATTTCTTGTGTTTCTTCAAACGTTCTTCCTAAAATAGTCGATAAATGCATCAAAGCAACTTCACGTTCTTTTCGAGAAATTTCAACTTCATTGAATACAACATTTTCAATAAATTCCCACGCTCTACTTTTAGAAAGTGTTTCATTACTGAATGCTCTATTTCTGATTTTATCCGCCTCATTGTATAAAAACGTTAAGTGCGTCAACACATCATAGATATCAGAACGACCGCGAGAAATCTCGATATTCATTTGATCATCATCAATTCTATAGCAAAAACGACGACGTTTTGCAGGAATAATTGGTGTGAAAATAGAACGATCATAGCCTTCGTCAGATGTAAAAGACACATAAGGTGTTTCTACGATTCCTTCTGGTAAACGATCTAAAACGTACATTAATCCGCTTAATTCTACTTTGTTTGGATCTGTCATTGATCCGTAGATTTCTGGATTAATTTCGAATAATAAATTTCTTAATATTTTTCCAGGCGCACCAGATGGACGGTACACTCCTCTATGAAATAAATGACGCATAGAGATATATAATCTTTCAATAGCGTCAGTAGATCTTCTTGCTCTTGTTATTGACATAATAATTTTTTTACTTTTTTTGGTTGTTTAATTCTTGTTGAATGGCCATTAATTCATCGTACCATTCTTGTCCAAATTTTCGGACTAACGAATCTTTTGCAAATGTTGCAACATTCACTTTCAATTCTTTTCCTAAGGTACAAGCATCCGAGCAGATATCCCATACATCATAGTTAACAGAAGTGAAATTTGAATATTCCTTAACACGAACTGGATACAAATGACAAGAAATTGGTTTTTTGTAATCGACCTTTCCATCTTCGTATGCTTTTTCAATACCGCATTTTGAAAAACCATTTTCTTCGAAAACTAAATAGGCACATTCGCGATTATTGACTAATGGAGTTACCCAATCGCCATCAGTATCCATTGTGTACTTACCTTCTTGCTCAATCACCGCAATTCCTTCGGGACGCAAATAAGGTTTTACATCTTCATAAATATCGTCTAATACAGTTAGTTCGTCATCATTCAAAGGCGCTCCTGCGTCACCTTCTACACAACAAATCCCTTTACATTTGTTCAGATTACAAACAAAATCTTCATTTAGTAGTTCTTCAGATACAAGGGTTTTTCCTATTTGGAACATGTTACATTAAATTTTGTAACATGCAAAGGTACGGAAAATTCCTCAGAAAAATGTATTTTTGTAAAAGAATAATGGATAATCTACTTTCAAAAATCAATCATCCTAAGGAACTTAGGACTTTTGAAGCGTCTCAATTAACTGCTTTAGCTCACGAGATGCGCGAGTTTATTTTGGATACTTTGAGTGTAAAACCAGGACATTTAGGTGCTAGTTTGGGTGTGATTGAATTAACGATTGCACTACATTATCACTACAATACACCAAAAGATTTGTTGATTTGGGATGTAGGTCATCAATGTTATCCTCATAAAATTTTGACAGGTCGTCAAAAAATTTTCGATTCACTTCGTCAAAAAGATGGTATTTCCGGTTTTCCTACACGTATAGAAAGTGAGTTTGATACATTTGGAACGGGACATTCTTCTACCTCTATTTCAGCAATTGTTGGGATGGCAACTGCGGATAAAATTAATCAAATCAATAGAAAACACATTGCAATTATTGGTGATGCATCGATTACTTCTGGAATGAGTTTAGAAGCATTAAATCATCTTGGATCGACAGATTTGGATGTTTTAGTGATTTTGAATGATAATGATATCGGAATTGATCCTTCGGTTGGTGGTTTGAAAAAACATTTTAAATCATTAGAAAATCAATCCGAAAATCTCTTTAGCAATTTCGGTTTAAATTTTATTGGAACAATTGATGGACACAATTTTGATGAATTATTGAATGCTTTCAATAAAACTGATTCAATCAAAGGTCCGAAAGTTTTACACATCAAAACAATAAAAGGAAAAGGTTACGAACAAGCCGAAATCGATCAAGTAAAATGGCATGCTCCAGGTTTGTTTGATAAAGAAACGGGCGAAATAAAATCGAAGAAAAAAGAAAAATCGTATCAAGATGTTTTTGGTGAAACCATGCATCAATTACTTGAAGAAAATTCACAAATCGTTGCGATAACGCCTGCAATGTTAACAGGAAGTAATTTGGTAAAGTGTCATCAAGATTTCCCCGAACGTGTTTTTGATGTTGGAATTGCAGAACAACATGCAGTAACTTTTGCTGCTGGTCTGGCGACGCAAAATACCATTCCGTATTGTGTGATTTATTCGACATTTTTACAACGTGCGTACGACCAAGTCATTCACGATGTAGCGTTACAGAATCTGCCTGTTGTATTTTGTATTGATCGTGCAGGATTCGTTGGTACAGACGGCGCGACGCATCATGGTTATTTTGACATTGCTTATTTGCGCGAAATTCCGAATATGATTGTGTCTTCGCCTCGAAACGAAAAAGATTTCAAAAATCTATTGTACACAGCGCAGTTTACAACTCAACCTTTTGCAATTCGTTATCCAAAAAATAATATTCAAACAAGCAATTTTAAAGTCAAAAAAATAGAAATTGGTCAATCTGAAATTATTTTTGAAGGAAATCAACTAGCAATTCTTTCGACTGGATTAATTAGTTCTCGAATTGAAGAAATTATCATTCAAAATCATCTTCAAGATAAAGTTGCTTTGATTGATTTTCCATTTATCAAACCTTTGGATGAATCTCGCTTAAAAGCTATTTCATTAAAATATTCTACCATTCTAACTTTTGAAGATGGAATAAAAAAAGGTGGTTTCGGAAGTGGAATTTTAGAGTTTTTAAACTCTATTCATTACAAAGGAAATATCACAATTAATGGATATCCGGACGAATTTATCGAACATGCTTCGATTTCTGAATTAGAAAAAATGGTTGGTTTAGATGATTCATCAATATTAGAAATGCTTTTTTCTTACCTAAAAATTCAACAATCCTAAAAATTAATAATTTTCGGTACGAGAGTTGTTATAGCTTTCTCTAATTTATAAAACACAACAACAATGAAAAAAATAATCGGTTTATCTTTTATAGCAGTATTGTTAACGTTGCAATCTTGCGGAACAACAAGCAACATGCAAGAATTCTACACAAAATATGATAATCAATCTACTGTAATTCCTTTACCTTCTTTTGCGTTGAAATTAGCTGGAAAAGCTGGTGGTACAGATTTATTTAATTATTTAAAATCGGCTAAAGTTTTTGTTGTTTCAGATGCAGGGCAAGGAAAACAAAAAAGAATTATGAATGATTTGCAATCTTCTATGCGTGGTGAAAAATATGAGAACTTGGTAAAATTCAAAGCGAAAGATAGCCGTTTGAACATTTCATTACAAGAAGATGGCGGACGAGTTAAGAAAATGATTTTTGGAATTAACGGTTTGCGAAATGTATTGGTTATCGATTCTAAATTAGATATTCCAAGAACAGATTTAGACAAAATTTTGGACAAAGTTTCGGCTGAAGATATTGCAGATTTAGCAGATATTTTGAAATAATATAAGAAGCCAGCTAAATAGCTGGCTTTATTTTATACACGACTTTTATCGGTTTTCCTTTAAAATTATATTCTCTAAAGTAAACTATTGCTTGATGATTTATAAATAATTTTTGATTATCATAAAACGATCTAAAATCAAATTTACTATCATCTAAAACGTATAAATCTTTACAGCCTTTTACTGTATAAAGAGAAGTCGTGAAATTCTTTTTTGACTTTCGAGTTTTTTCAGCTAAATAATCTTCTTCATCATAATTTAAACAAGATTTACCAAAGTCTTTCACAACTATTATTTCTGTCTTAGTTTCAGGCAATTTCACCATCAAACAGCTATTTAACATAAAAAGGAGAATTATAAATCCAAGAAATCGGTAGTTTTTCATCATAATGAAATTAGAGTTATACATTAAAGATAGATAAATTTTATCTCAAAACAATTCTTCTTAACTTTGTCGCATGAGTGGAAAATTATATTTGGTTCCGACGCCAATCGGAAATTTGGGAGATATGACATTTAGAGCGGTTGATGTGCTAAAAGAATCAGATGTGATTTTGGCAGAAGACACGCGAAATAGTGGTATTTTACTGAAACATTTCGAAATTTCTACTCCAATGCGTAGCTATCATATGCACAATGAGCATCAAGCAACTGAGGATATCATTCGTCAGTTAAAAGATGGTCAAATCATTTCAATTATTACAGATGCTGGAACTCCAGGTATTTCTGACCCAGGTTATTTGTTAGCAAAAGAATGTGTGGTAAATAATATTGTAATAGAATGTTTACCAGGTGCAACAGCTTTTGTTCCTGCATTAGTTGTTTCTGGATTACCAAATAACGAATTTACTTTTGTTGGATTTTTACCTGTAAAAAAAGGTCGAAAATCGAAATTAGATTCATTATTAGAAGAAAAGAAAACGATGATTTTCTACGAATCTCCACATAAAATTGGACGCACTTTAAAAGATTTAGCCGAAGCTTTTGGAGCTGAACGCAAAGCAAGTTTATCTCGTGAAATCTCGAAAAAATTTGAGGAAACTTTACGCGGAACATTAACTGAATTAGCCGAAATAGCCGAAAAAAGAAATTTGAAAGGTGAAATGGTTTTAGTTGTAGAAGGAAATCATTAATCGTTGAAACGAATATCTTTGATATTCAATTGCCAAGTTCCTTTTCCTTGCCAATAATTCATTCCGATTGTGTATACCATATCAAACGATTGTCCTTTCTCTAATTTTGGTCCAAATTTCCCTAATTTGAAACCAATTGCAGGAAACGTAATACGTGTATCTCGCTGATGTACGTACAAACGCGCGTGTTCTTTACCAACTAATCGGAAATCGGTTGCTAATAAATCCTTCGAAATAAAAACTGGATTCATATTATCTGGTCCAAAAGGCGCCATTCGCATCACCGATTCCAAGAAAGAACGCGTCATATCATTAAAAGAAATTTCTTTATCGATCAAAATTGATGGCGTAAAATGTTTTCCATTCGACATTTCTTTCACTGTTTGATCAAATCTAATCTTGAATTCTTCGAAATTTTCTTCTTTCATTGCTAAACCAGCAGCAGCCATATGTCCACCAAACTGTGTTAACAAATCTTTGTTTTTCTCGATTGCCGAATGTATGTCAAACTCTTGAATAGAACGGGCTGAACCTACAATTTCACCTTCATTATTCTTCGTGCAAACAATGGTTGGTTTATAATACAAATCGACCAAACGAGAAGCTACAATTCCGATTACACCTTTATTCCAAGACGCATCGTAAACAATGGTCGAATATTTTTCTTTGGTATTGATTTGATCCAATTGAAAGAGTGCATCATGCGTCATATCAAGATCCAAGGTTTTGCGTTCGTTATTTAATGAATTAATATCATTCAAATATTTACGGCAATCCTCTTCATCTGTACTCAACATAAAACGAACCGCTTCCGAACCATGTTTTATACGACCTGCAGCATTAATTTTTGGTGCAATAGAAAAAACAACATTAGAAATATTGACATTATTTTTAATATTAGTCGGAATTAATTGCTGAAAAGCCAAACGAGGATCTGAATTTAATCGTTTCAAGCCAGCATAGGCCAACACACGATTTTCTCCTGTAATTGGAACAATATCAGCCGCAATACTTACTGCAACTAAATCTAAAAGTGGCAAAAGATTTTCTTTCGGAAGGTTGAATTTCTCTGTATAAGCTTGCACCAATTTAAACCCAACGCCACAACCACTCAAATCTTTGTAAGGATAACGACAACCTTTTTGTTTCGGATCTAAAACGGCGTACGCTTTTGGCACAGAACGATCTGGTAAATGGTGATCACAAATAATATAATCGATGCCTTTTGATTGGGCATATTTTATTTCTTCATGTGCTTTTATTCCACAATCTAAAGCAATTACAAGTGAAATATTGTTTTGTACAGCGAATTCTATACTTTGTTGAGAGATTCCATAACCTTCATTATTTCGGTCTGGAATATAAAAAAAGACTTTCGAGTAGATAGAAGTCAGAAATTCGTAAAACAAAGTTACGGCTGTCGTTCCATCTACATCGTAGTCTCCAAATATTAAGATATTTTCTTCGTCATCAATTGCATTTTTGATACGTGAAACCGCATCAGACATTCCTTTCATCAAAAAAGGATCATGCAATTCGTCTAAGGATGGATTAAAATACGATTTGGCTTGCGCAAAATTCGTAATTCCACGTTGGGCTAATAAAATAGCAAGCACCTCAGAAATGTTAAGCGATTCTCTTAAATCCTTAACAACTTCAGTATTGGGCTGTTCTTTTATTTCCCATCTTTTTTCCATCTCTTTAATTTACATATTTTTTAATTAGAGAGAAGGGTAAAGCGAATATTATTTTGATTTATTTGCTTCTTTCACGTATTTATCTAACGCCATTGTCATTGAAGGCGTTTGTGGTGTTGGCACCTCAATGTCTACACGTAATCCCATCTCTTTTGCTTGATCTACTGTCGATTTTCCGAAAACGGCAATTCTTGTATTTTCTTGCACGAAATCTGGGAAATTTTCGAATAATGATTTGATTCCTGAAGGTGTAAAAAATACTAAAATATCGTATTTTACATCAGACAAATCAGATAAATCACTCGATACAGTTCTAAACAAAGTTGCTTTTTGCCAAGTTAATCCTAAACTATCTAGTAAAGTAGGAACATTTAGTTTTAAAACATCAGATGCTGGTAATAAAAAGTTTTCGTCTTTGTGCTTTTTAAATAAAGGCACCATATCCGCAAAAACTTTTTCTCCAATATAAATTTTACGTTTTCTGTAAACAATGTATTTCTGTAAATAGAATGCAATTGCTTCTGATTCGCAAAAATATTTCATAGAGTCAGGAACAGTAAAGCGCATTTCTTCTGCTAAACGGAAAAAATGATCAATAGCGTTTCTACTTGTAAAAATTACAGCAGTCACTTTGCTAAAGTCAATTTTTTGTTGTCTTACTTCTTTAGCGTCTATTCCGACAACTTGGATAAATGGTCTAAAATCAATTTTGATTTTATTTCTTTTTTCAATCTCGTAGTATGGCGAGTTTTCTGCCTGAGGCTTAGGTTGAGATACTAATATTGATTTAACTTTCATAGTAATTTTAGATTACTTTACCTACAATTAATAGTTTTGCTAATACCATTATAGGTAAAATTTCTAGGGTGCAAAGGTACAAAATATTATAATACCAAACTGATTTATTGTCACTTATTTGTTTTGCGTATATATGATAAATTTCGAATATTCTATTCAAAAACAACAAAATAAAGCCAATCACCATCAAGTAATCTTTGTTAATTTGTGTATAAAAAAACAAAAAACAAATAATAAGTAAGAGTAAAACATTTTTTGCATTGACAAAACTCGAACTTTTCATAAAATATGAAACAGAACTAGATTCGTAGAAAACACGATAAAAAACCACCTCAATCATCAACCTAAAAAGCATAATCAAACTGATTACACCAAAGGTAATTCCGACACGAGAAAGATAATAAAACTTAAAATTTGGAATATGATTATACGTGATATCAAAATAAGAAACCAACAACAAACTTATCAACAAAACCGTCACACCATTGACAATAAAACTAAATAATGTCGTATTATCATCCGTAAAACTCATGTATTCGGTTTTGTTATCTAGCGTTTTGAAATTTTTAGCAAACAAGTATTTTGCTGCACAAACCAATAACAAACACACCGTCAAAGCAATAAGAACAGTATCATTGCCAAGTGTATTTTTTCCTATCGAGATTAAATCGTTTGTTTTCATAATTTTTTCAAAAATACAAAAGACTAACAATCTTATAACTATCTTTATGCCCACAAAATAATATTTATGTCGGACAAATTAGTTATTATCCCGACCTACAACGAAAAAGAAAACATAGAAGCCATTATTCGTGCAGCTTTGGCTGTTGACGGAGCATTTGATGTGCTTATTGTTGACGACAGTTCTCCAGACGGAACAAATGATATTGTAAAACGCTTGATTCCTGAATTTAATGGACGTTTGCATTTAGAAATTCGTACCACAAAAGATGGTTTAGGACGCGCTTATGTACATGGATTTAAGTGGGCTTTGGCAAATAATTACGAATATATTTTCGAAATGGATGCCGATTTTTCACACAATCCAAATGATTTACCTCGCTTATACCAAGCCTTAGCAGATGGTGCCGATTTAGCAATTGGCTCACGCTATTCTAACGGTGTAAATGTTGTGAATTGGCCAATGAACAGAGTTTTATTGTCATATTTTGCGTCGAAATATGTGAGCATCATCACGCGACTACCTGTTCATGATGCTACAGCAGGGTTTGTTGGTTATAGAGCAAACGTGTTGAAATCTTTGGATTTGGATAAAATACAATTCAAAGGTTATGGTTTTCAGATTGAAATGAAGTATAAAACGTGGATTAAGAAGTTTAAGCTAAAAGAAGTTCCGATTATTTTTACGGACAGAACTTTAGGCGAATCAAAAATTAGTTCTGATATTATTGGAGAAGCCGTTTTTGGTGTAATTTCGTTACGATTAAGAAAAATATTTGGCAAATTATGAAAAACTTGATCTTCTTATCACTGATTTTTTTGAGTATTTTTAGTTGTGCACCAAAAAATTACGACAAACCAAAAGATCTTATCAGTAAATCTGAAATGATTGATATTCTTACTGATTTATATATTAGTCAGCAAGGAATACAAATGTTTCCTACTCAACACCAAGATCAAAGTATAGATTTAGCAAAAGATGCGGTAGATATTATGAAAAGTTATGATATCACATTTCATCAGTTTTCGGAGAGCTACAAATATTATATGATGCAGCCCGAAAAATTCAAAGAAATGCTGAATGATGTGAAAAAAAATCTTGAAGATAAATTATCGGACGAAGAAAAAGAGCGTCAAAAAAATCAAAAGAATAGCTTAAATAACGTTATAGAAGCAGAAAAATAACAAAACCTCAAGTGAATCACTTGAGTTTTTTTTTGTTTACTATATTTTAGTATACATAATTTTTTTTTAAATAAAATCGAGGCTTTCCAAATGGAAAACCTCTAAAAATGTTATATTTCTCTATGAGGAGAAGATATATATAAAAAATGTTATCACGATGGATTCTGTTCACACAACGGATTCGAATTGATTTCAGCGACAGGAATTATCCATTGCCATTTTAAATCTGTTGGCTCTATTGTATAAACGTTGTTAATAACAGTTGCATTGTGATTTGCTCCTGTACGATCTAATTTTTGACCTAATCGTTTTAAATCGAAGAATCTAAATCCTTCTCCCCATAATTCGATTCGTCTATTCAGTAAAATCTGTTGATAATATGCATCCCCAGAAGTTGTAAATCCTGTGAAAGATGTATCCCTTGCTTTTTCTAAAGTTGTTAATACTGCTTTAGATTCTGTTTCTTTTCCTAATTTATATAACGCTTCTGCTTCTATCAAATACATTTCTGCCACACGCATAAACGGTACATCTCCTAAAGAACTTGATGTACTTTGTGCTAAAAATTTTTGAGATGTATATGCAAATAGTGAATAGTTAGACGGTAAATCTAAACTTGTATGCTTTCCTGTCGGATCCACAACTTGCGTACGAACATCTGTTGTTGGAAAAGCATTGTACAAATTGGTATTCATCACTTTTGGAGCAGTACGAATTTGAGATGAATTGTAATTTCGAGACATATAAGCATGGAAATTTCCGAAATAGTCGGATTGATCTTCTTGAATTGTTACGCCCCACATCCATTCTGGATTTGAATAATCATTAAACCCAGCTTTGTATTGCGTTTGTGACATTAACGAAAATTGTGATTTTACCTCGTTAGCATATTCAGCAGCTTTTGCATAATCTTGCTGAACCAAAGCAACTCTTGCCATAATACCTTTTACATTTTCGATCGAAAAATGTGAAGCATTAGACGCTTTTTTTCCTGTTAAATAAGTTTCTGCTTTGGCTAAATCATTCCAAATTTCAGTATAAACTTCTTGTACAGTTGCACGCGTTTTTGGATCAACATCTTTTGGATCATCTCTTAAAACAACTCCTAAATCAGAATTTGCGGCACCTGCTACATATCTTTTACCATACAACTGAACTAATTGAAAATATCCAAATGCACGGTAAGCATAGGCTTCTCCAATAGCTTGATCTTTTATATCCTGATCTCCCGATGCATCATCTCCGTATGTAATAATGTTATTAGCATTTTTGATCATTTCGTACCAAAATGTCCAAGGATAAGATGAAGTTGTAGAAGAATTGTTGCTTTGAGAAATCCATCTTAATTCACTTACAAACCAGCCATTTCCAGTAGAAGGAAATACAACATCTTCTCCCATTACATCTGTAATAATCAGTTGTGCTGTATAACCATTATTACCTTGAGATTCATTTTGTCTAACATACATATTTCTATGCATTCCATTTATTGCAGCCATTAAGTTATCTGCTGTAGAATAAATTGTTTGATCACTTACTGAGGATGTCGGAACAACATCTAAATAATCATCATTACATGATGATAACGAAAATGATGATAATCCAATAACTACTAGTAATAATTTTATCTTTTTCATTGTAAATTCATTTTTTTAGAAAGAAACATTTAGTCCTAAACTTACTGTTCGAGACGGAGTGTAACGATAAGTTGTTGTACCGTTGAATGACTGCGCTGGTTCTAAACCTTGTCTTGCGGTCCAAGAATATAAATTCTCACCAGAAACATAAACTTTCAAATTGCTTAAACCAATTCCTTCAATTGCTCGTTTATCGAAATTGTAACCTAATTGTACTGTTTTGATTGTTAAATAATCTGAACTAACCAACCATCTTGACGAAGCAGCAGAAGCATTTGTTGTATTCGCAGTACTCATAATTGGCACATTTGTAACATCTCCTGGACTTTTCCAAGCTGATAACATATCTGTACTAATTGCTTGTCCTTGTGGATAAGAACTCATTAATAACGCATAATTACTATCATATGTTTTTCCTCCTAATTGATAATTCAACATAATTGAAGCATCAAAATTTCCAACTCTGAAATTATTTGTAATACTACCATAAACATCTGGTAATGATGATCCTGAATAATCATACAATGCATTCGCATAATTAGTAGTTACTTTAGTTCCGTTAACTGTACGTGTATTAGAATCGTCTGCTTTTGTTGGATCTTGAACATACAAAGCTGCTCCATCCGAAGAGTCTACACCATACCATTGACGCAACCAGAAATCATACAAAGAATGACCTTCTGCAATACGTTTTGTTCCATTGATAATTGCATCATCTTTTCCATTAGCCATTTTCAACATTTCGTTTTCGTTATGAGCAGCAATCAGACCTAAATCCCATGAGAATTTATCATTTCTAACAATCCCAAAGTTTAATGAAAGCTCGATTCCTTGATTTCTCATTTTACCAATATTTTGATAAATAGAATTTCCTGGAACTCCAGCAGAATTTGGCACAGGAACAGCGAAAATCATATCTTTTACATCTTGTAAATAATATTCTAATGATCCTGAAATTCTATTTCTGAACAATGCAAAATCTAATCCTACATCAAACGAATTTTTAGATTCCCATGTTAAGTTAGAATTACCAACTTGACCAAGTAAGACTCCCGATTCTGTCCCATTGTTATATCCCAAAGAATATAAATCTAAATCGACCTCATAACCTGGTTCTTCGCCAATTCCGCCATCATTCCCAACTTGTCCATAAGAAGCACGTAATTTTAATTCATTAATAACTGATGAATCTTTTAAGAAATCTTCTTTGTGGATATTCCATCCACCACCTACAGACCAGAAAATACCTTGATTATTTTCATCCGAAAAACGAGATGACTTATCTAAACGAGCAGAAGCAGACAACAAATATTTGCTTGCATAATCATAGTTAACGCGTGCAAAATATCCTTCTTTTCTAATGATGTAATTGTACCCCGTTGCACTTGTTGTATTCAAGAAATTGACTAGTTCATAAATACCAGAAACAGTTTCTCCAGTTTTACGAATATTAGAATAATCAGTTTTTCTCTCAAAACTTTCGTGACCTAAGATTGCATCGAAGTTGTGTAAACCGAATGATTTTCTATAATTTAAGATTTGATTGAATGTTGTACCTGTATACTTATATTCCGTAATTTCTAAAGCAGCAGTACCAGACGCATCTCCAATTTCTTTATTACCATATTCTTTGTATTTGTAATTTCTTACATCATATGATAAGTTTGAAGTAAATGTTAAACCTTTTGCAAGTTTAATCTCTGCATTAAATCTTGAATTAATAGAATTAGAATCTTGATATTGATTATTCAACAAAGTTTCTTGCAACACATTTCGTCCAGAACTTGCACTAGAACCTCTACCACGAGATTCGTTTCCATCATAAACAGGATTTCCTTCTGTATCATAAACACGTTGTCCATTTGCATCATACAAATAAGGCGAATAAATTGGCCCCATTGCTCGTGTAAAATAAAATGGATTGATATAAGAAGAACCTCCACTAGAATCAGCTTGATTCGATTTAATTAAACTTCCTGATAAATTAGTTCCTAATTTTAACCAATCTGTAACTTGAGAATCTACATTTACACGTGCATTATAACGTTCGAAATCAGATTTTATCACATAACCAGATTCTTTATTATAACCAAAACCTGCAAAATATGTTGTCTTCTCATCACCACCCGAATAATCTATATCATACTTTTGAAAAGACCCTACACGAGAGATATAATCTTGCCAATCAAAATCATTGTATAAAGCATCAGATGAAGTTAAAACTCCATCTACAACAACTTGATTATCGGCAACTCCGTAAATATTATTTTTAAGATTATTTGTAATTAAATTCGTTGAAGCATAAGCATTCGCTTGTGCTAATGTTGCAGAAGAATTTGAAGCTAAATAGCCATTTCGCATAGATTCCCAAGTAGCAACATAATAATCTCCTGCTCCAACTCTCGAATATTCTGGTATAGCTCTCGTTACAACTCCTGTATTTGAAGATAATCTAAAAGATCCTTTACCTTTTTTACCTTTTTTTGTTGTCACCATAACAACTCCATTTGCAGCTGATGCTCCATATAAAGAAGTTGAAGCAGCATCTTTTAAAACGGTCAATGATTCGATATCATTTGGATTCAAATCTTGTAAACTTCCTGTGTAGATAACCCCGTCTACAACATACAATGGCGAACTAGATAAGTTATAAGAACCTACTCCTCGAACTTGCACTTCCAATCCAGAACCAGGCTGACCAGAACCAGTTGAAACTTGTACGCCAGCTACAGCACCATCTAAAGCTTTTGCCACATTAGATAAAGGTCTGTTTTCTATATCTTCAGCTTTTATAGTTCCCACAGAACCAACTACAGTTTCCTTTTTCTGTACACCAAAAGCGGTTACAACCGTTTCTGCAAGATCTACAGTAGTATTAGACTGTAATTTAATAACACCTAAATGATTGCTCGAAACAACATAATCTTTTCCATTAATGATTAAAATATCACCAATTTTAGCATCAATATCAAATTCTCCATTTTCATCTGTGTAAGCTACTTTGTCTGAACCTTTGATTCTAATTTGCACATCTGCTTCTGGAAAACCATTGCCATCATTTATAATTCCTTTCGTTTGCCCATACGAAAATGCAGCAAAACCAAGAAAAGCGAATAAGCTTAATGAAGTTAATTTTTTTCTCATGTTTAATATAAATTGATGCTACAATGATATTTGACATCTTTAACTTCGAGATTATTTTAACTTTCATTCAATTTTAATTAGAATTTACTTAACATAAATAATGAATGATTTTGTTTATTATTTAATGGAATAATTAAGTAAAATTTTAAACATGACGTTTTAACTATTTTTAACATAATAATTGTACTAAAACGCACAACCTGATTTTCAGAAGATGAAAAAAATTGTAAAAAATAAATTTTTATGCTTCTTACAAAATGACTTAATATAAAAATCAAACAGACTTCAAAACAACTAAAATCATCCTTATATATAATATTGTTGTTTTCACAATATTGCATAAGATAATAACTATCAAAAGCAGTTAATAGTTGATAGATTTAAAAGCTTTTCGATACCTATTGTGAGGTTTTTTTGTGGAAAAATAAATGGACGAAAATAAAAAAAGCACTAATCAAATTGATTAGTGCTTTTTGAGGTTCCTAGCGGATTCGAACCGCTGTGGACGGTTTTGCAGACCGCTACCTAGCCTCTCGGTCAAGGAACCATTCCCGTTGTTTTGGATTGCAAATATAGCAATAATTTCAGAAAAAAAAAGTTTAATACGATTTTTCTAAAATAACACTCACTTTTTCTACATGCCCACCAATAGGAGGATTCAGCTTAGATAATTTTACTTTTGCATACGTGACATTCGTAAGTTCTTGACCTATACGATCTAAGACTCTTTTACAAACATGTTCCAAAAGTTTTGAACGAATACCTACTTCTTCCTTCACAATTTTATTTAACGAAACATAATCCAAAGCATCTATCAATTCATCCGATTCTGTTGCTTTCGTAAAGTCTGCATGCGCTTCCAAATCAACCAAATAATCAGAACCAATACGTGCTTCTTCATCTAAACATCCGTGATTCGAATATATTTTTATATTTTCTAAAATAATTATTCCCATAGTTCAAAGATAAAAAAAGACTTGCGTATTTCTACACAAGTCTTGTATTGTTTAATTTTTTTAAACCTTATTATTTTGCAGATGCATATCTTTCCGCAACTTTATCCCAGTTAATTACAGAGAAGAAAGCCTCAATATAATCAGGACGACGGTTTTGGTAGTTTAAGTAATAAGCATGTTCCCAAACATCTAATCCTAAAACTGGAAATCCTTGTACATCAGCAACCGGCATCAAAGTAGAATCTTGATTTGGAGTTGATGTAACAACTAATTTTCCATCTTTTACGATTAACCAAGCCCATCCAGAACCAAAGCGTGTTGCAGCAGCTTTAGAAAACTCATCTTTGAAAGCTTCAAAAGATCCAAAAGCAGCGTTAATTGCATCAGCAACTTCTGCAGTTGGTTGATTAGCACCACCTGGAGTTAAAATTTCCCAGAATAAATTGTGATTATAGAAACCTCCACCATTGTTACGAACAGCAGGTTTGTCAGTTCCTTTTGCTAAAATTTCTTCGATTGTAGCGTTTGCTAAATCAGTTCCTTCAATAGCAGCATTCAAATTATTTGTGTACGCAGCATGGTGTTTATCATGGTGAATTTCCATTGTTTTTGCGTCAATATGAGGTTCTAATGCATCAAATGCATAAGGTAATTTTGCTAATTCAAAAGCCATAATATTTATTTTTTAGATTTAATTTTCTTGTATAAAGATACACAATAACTCAACAAATATGATTCCGAAATGATAGAATTTTAACATTATTTAATAGTAAAAGCTTATTTTAGTAAAAGATTCTAAATTTTTGAAATGAAAATACTTTGGAAAATAATAAAATGGTTCATCGTAATCATTTGTGTATTAATCCTAATTCTTTATGCAACAGGGAATGACTACATTTTTCGTGGCGTAAAATTAACCTATATGAAAGGTGAAAGCACTGCAAATATCAACGATTACAAAGATTTTGATAACAATGTAATTTTGGCAGATGCACCGCGAGTTTGGCATCAACATTTAGATTATAATCAATTTCCGTTGTCAGCTAATTTCGAAAAGGAGATGAACGATTTCGGAACTGCTGGGTTAGTTATTATAAAAGATAATCAAATTTTGAGCGAATATTATTTCAATGGATATGCGCAAAATGATATTACCAATTCTTTTTCGATGGCGAAAACATTCACGACAATGATGTTAGGAAAAGCGATTGAACAAGGTTATATCAAAGGTTTAGATCAAAAAATAACAGATTTTATTCCCGAATTTAAAAACGATAAATTTGGAGCTGAATGCACCGTTGGTGATTTATCTGCGATGACTTCTGGTTATGATTGGGACGAAGATTATTATTTTCCTCTAAATCCTACTGCAAAAGCATATTATGGCGATGATATAGTTAAACAAATGTTAGCTCGAAAATTTGTTTCTCAACCTGGTGGACATTTCAAATATCAATCGAGTGACACGCAATTATTAGGAATTGTGATTGAACGCGCGTTAAAAAATAAATCGTTATCACAATATTTTCAAGAAGAATTTTGGCAACCAATGGGTATGGAATTAGATGCACAATGGTCGAAAGATAATCCGAAAGGAATGGAGAAAACCTATTGTTGCTTCAATGCAACAGCGCGAGATTTTGCCAAACTTGGACAATTATTATTGAATGATGGAAATTGGTACGGAAAACAAATTTTAGATTCAGTATTTGTTCAGAAAATGGTTTTACCAAACAAAAAAGCATTCGGACCAAATGAGTCACAAATTTATGGTTATTCAGTTTGGATGGATTACAATTACAAAACGCCTTTTTATGCAATGTTAGGACATTTGGGACAACGTATCATTGTAATTCCTTCAGAAAAATTAGTTATTGTTCGAACTGGAAAAACGCATAATGATCAACCAAACAATCATCCAATTGCAGATGGCGATGTTTACCGATTGGTAGACGAAGCAATGAGAATTAATCAAAAAGTGAAAGAAAATGATCCAACGAATTCCTTACAGTAAAATATTATTTTTAGATATCGAAACGGTTCCACAAACCGATGATTGGAATCTTTTGTCTGAAAGAACACAAGCTCTTTGGGAAAAGAAAACAGCTTATCAACGCAATAATAATGAAATTTCTCCTGAAGAATTTTACCACGAACGTGCTGGAATTATGGCTGAATTTGGAAAAATTGTATGCATTTCAGTCGGAATTGTAGTTAAAGATTCTTTTATTCATATCAAAAGTTTTTATGGTCACGACGAAAAGAAATTGTTAGAAGATTTTAATTCAATGTTGATTGAAAATTTTTTCAAGCCTGATCATATTTTATGTGCACACAACGGAAAAGAGTTTGATTTTCCGTATATAGCTCGCCGAATGATGATTAATCAAATTGAAATTCCAGCTATTTTGCAATTATTTGGTAAAAAGCCATGGGAAGTTCAGCATTTGGATACAATGGAATTATGGAAATTTGGCGATTACAAGAACTTTACATCGTTAGATTTATTGGCAAATGTTTTCGAAATTCCAACACCAAAAGATGATATCGATGGTTCACAAGTTGCACGAGTTTATTACGATGAAAACAATGTAGAACGCATCAAAGATTATTGTGAAAAAGATGTTGTAACCTTGATTAATGTTTTCCGAAAAATGCGCTACGATCAACCTTTACAACGAAAAGAAGATTTATAAAAACGAAAAAATCCGCTAATGAGCGGATTTTTTATTCTATATTTTTTAATGATTAATTTTCATCATCTTCTGCTGAATCTGGTTCATCGCGAAAGTTTTCAATCAATTCATCTTTCACTTTCAATTGAACTTGCTCAACAGAATTTCGGTACATTTTGATAATTGTTCCTGTATATTCTTCCAAATCAATCAAATCTCCTTCTGTTAATTCTTTATCAGGATAACATTCAGAAATCAATCCAGCCAACGTATCATAATGTTCACTTTCTTCGAATCTAAACGGTACTAAACGATTAATATCGCTTATCGCGTTGTGTGCATTTATATTATAAACACCTTCAGAAACACGAGAAACTATCGGATCTTCGTTATCATATTCGTCTTGAATTTCTCCAACCAACTCCTCCAAAATATCTTCCATCGAAACAATTCCTGCAACTTCACCAACTTCATTTGTTACAATTGCAATTTGCATATGTTTTTTCTGAAATTGTTTCATTACATTCTTAATCAATGCATTTTCTGAGATAAAAATTGGCTCTCGCAACAATCCTTCAATTTCAGTTTGATTTGGATTTTCCAATAATTGCTTGATTAAATCCTTAGCGTAAATGATACCTTTTATATTATCAAATTCTTCTTCGTAAACAGGATAACGCGAATAACCTTCATTAATCGCATAATCTAACGCATCTTTTACAGAAGTATTAATATTAATTGCAGAAACATTTTTACGTAATGTTTGAATATTCATCACTCGACGATCATCAAACTCAAACACATTTTGAATTAAATTACGCTCAGATTCTTCAATTGCTCCACCTTCAGAACTTTCTGTAATAATCATTTTCAACTCTTCTTCTGTGTGAATTTCACCTCCATGAATAGGATGAATTCCAATCGCACGAAGAATTACATTTGCCAAACCATTCATTAAAACAATAAGAGGTTTGAAAACAAAATAAAATGCACGAAGAGGCCAAGCTACTGTAAAAGTAGTTTTTGTTGGATACTGAATCGCAATAGATTTCGGCGCTAACTCACCAAAAACAATGTGCAAAATAGTAATGATAACGAAAGCTGCTGGGAATGCAACATTATGCGCAATCGCTGTCCAAGAAGGAGAAGTTAAACCAACTACTTCAAAAAGTTTTACGATTACAGGTGTTAAAGAGCTTTCTCCAACCCAACCAAGACCAAGCGAAGCTAATGTAATACCTAATTGTGTTGCGGCAAGATAAGAATCTAAATGATTAACGATTCGTTTTGCAGCATTTGAAGTTCTTTCGTTAATATCTTGATTAACTTCAATTTGTGACGAACGTACTTTTACAATTGCAAACTCGGCTGCAACGAAAAAACCATTTAATAAAACAAGGAAAATTGTAAGCAAAAGTTTTGCTACAGAAATTTCATCGGCGACATTGTGATTAGCGACTAAAAACAATGTCGAAATCTGGGAGTATGTATCCATTCTTCGAATTTAAAAAACTGACTTGTTATAAGTTTTTATAAGCCAGTAAATCAATACATCTAAATTAATAAAAAAAAATAAAAATCACAACGTTTTGATTCGTAGCAAAATTACAAAATTTATAAATACAAAATCTTAGAAATTATTGATTCGAGAAAATGATTAAAAAATCACTAAATTTCCACTTCATTTATCAAGCAACAATTTGCCATGCAAAAGCAAGATTTACATTATATTATCGAGATCAAAAAATTATCGATTTCTTTTGGAGATAAACAAGTTTTGAATAACATCAATTTCAAAGTAGAACAAGGTGATACATTAGGAATTGTTGGAGAATCCGGCTCTGGAAAGTCATTAACTTCATTGGCAATTATGGGTTTATTGTCTCCTAATGTGACAATTCATCCCGAAAGTGAAATTCTTTTTCGTCAAGATGATAAAATGATCGATTTGCTTAAACTTTCGCCTAAAGAACTGGAGGAAATAAGAGGAAATGAAATCGGAATGATTTTTCAAGAACCAATGACTTCTCTAAATCCAAGTTTACGTTGCGGGGAACAAGTGGAAGAAGAGATTCGTTTGCATCAAAATTTATCGAAAGAAGAAGCTAAAAAGAAAGTTCTTCATCTTTTTGAACAAGTAAAATTACCAAATCCCGAACGTATTTATAAAGCCTATCCGCACGAATTATCTGGTGGACAAAAGCAACGTGTAATGATTGCAATGGCGATTTCTTGCGAGCCGAAATTATTGATTGCTGACGAACCAACAACAGCTTTGGACGTTACGGTACAAAAAGCAACGTTAGATTTATTGAAAGAATTACAAGAAAAAAATAACATGAGCATGTTGTTTATTTCTCACGATTTGGGCGTAATTGCAAATGTTTGCGAAGAAGTTTTGGTGATGTTTCGTGGTGATGTTGTAGAACAAGGAAATGTGGAAACTATTTTTAATCATCCGAAAGAAAATTATACAAAAGGTTTAATTGCTTGTCGACCTCGATTGGATGAACGCGCAAAACGTTTACCTACGGTGAAAGATTTCTTAGAAAATCCAAATTTCAAAACTGAAATCTATACAGAAGAAGAACGAGAAGCTTTTCACGAAAAAATTTATGTAAATCCTCCAATTTTAGAGGTTAAGAACTTGAAGAAATATTTCTATCCTTCGACTCTATTTGGAAACGCTACAATCCCGAATGTAAAAGCTGTCGATGATATTTCATTCAAAGTATATCCAGGTGAAACAATGGGCTTGGTTGGCGAATCGGGTTCTGGAAAAACAACCTTGAGTAGAACGGTTTTGTTATTAGAAAAACCAACTGCCGGCGAAATTTATTATAATGGTATAGATATTACGAAACTAAAAAAAGAGCAAATTCGTAAATTAAGAAGAGAAATTCAGATTATTTTCCAAGATCCATATTCAAGTTTAAATCCTCGCCAAACCATTGCGCAAATTATTACAGAACCAATGCAAGTGCATAAAATTGGTCTGAATAAAGCTGAGCGATTAAAAACGGCTTCATCTCTTTTACAAAAAGTGGGTTTATCAGATCAAGATTTGAACAAATATCCGCACGAATTCTCTGGTGGGCAACGTCAACGTATCGGGATTGCTCGTGCTTTGGCTTTAAATCCTAAATTTATCATTTGTGATGAATCTGTTTCTGCGTTGGATGTTTCTGTTCAGGCACAAGTTTTGAATTTATTAAATGATTTGAAAACAGAATTTGGATTTACCTATATATTTATCTCGCACGATTTGGCGGTTGTAAAATATATGAGCGATCAATTATTGGTGATGCAACACGGAGAAATGAAAGAATTGAACGATGCAGACAAGGTTTATGCGCATCCGACAACAAACTATACCAAAGAATTGATAGAAGCTATTCCAAAGCTATAAAAGGATCTTTTATAAAAGCAAAAAGCGTTTGAAGTTTATTTCCTCAAACGCTTTTTTATTGATCGCAATAAATCAATATAAACTAAACTATTTCAAAATAAAAAAAGCATCCAAATCTGAATGCTTTTTAGTAGTCCCTAGGGGAATCGAACCCCTCTTTCTAGAATGAAAATCTAGTGTCCTAACCGATAGACGAAGGGACCTCCTTTCGTATTATTGTGGTGCAAAAATAAACGTTTATTTTTTATTACCAAACAATTTTCGAAAAATTTATACTATTTTTTTTAATCAAGTCAAATTGTAGTCCCTAGGGGAATCGAACCCCTCTTTCTAGAATGAAAATCTAGTGTCCTAACCGATAGACGAAGGGACCACTTAATATGAATTAATTAATTCGAATATTATTTATTTTGAATGAACGTCATTTTGTGTTGGGAGTTGTAGAAAAGTCGATGTATAATTCTAATAATTTGAACCAAGTTGAATTATACAGCGACATTTTCATTCCCGATTAATCATCTAAACATTATGATTAACCTTTACAAACAAAACACAAAAAACAATTTCCTTTACACAGTATTCTACTGGTTGTTTAAAAAATCAACAACTATGAACAAGGAAAAAAAAGATTGCAATAATGCAATCCATCTATTAATTTGTAGTCCCTAGGGGAATCGAACCCCTCTTTCTAGAATGAAAATCTAGTGTCCTAACCGATAGACGAAGGGACCACTTTTATTTTATTAAGCTAATCCCGCAATATGTTTCGCTAACTTTGATTTTAAGTTTGAAGCTTTATTCTTGTGAATAATGTTTCTTTTTGCTAACTTATCAATCATTGAAGAAACTTTCGGAAAAACTGTTTCTGCTTCATTTTTATCAGACTCAGATCTTAAAGCTTTAATAGCTGTACGAGCTGATTTGTGATAATATTTATTACGATCGCGTCTTACCGCTGACTGTCTAATTCTTTTTAATGCTGACTTATGATTTGCCATAACTTAAATCTCTTTCTATTTTAGTTCGGCAAAGATATAAACAAATATTTTATCTCGCCAAATTAATTTAATAATTTTCTAAAACACTTTTATGTAGCCCATAGGAGAATCGAACTCCTGTTTCCAGGATGAAAACCTGATGTCCTAACCACTAGACGAATGGGCCGCATGACGGCTTAACCACTTGTTGTGAAAAGCGAGTGCAAATGTAGAACAATTTTTTGGACTTCCAAATATATTTAAAAGTTTTTTTGAATATGTTTTTGTTAAAAAATGTTAAGGAAGTTAATATTTTGTCAAAACAACTCTTATATATAATGAGTTATAATTTTAACAATTACTTTAGCGGTGCTATTAAAATTTATACAAACGAATACTCAATATATGAAAGCATCGATATTAGGTGTAGCTGCAGTGGTTTGCACGATGTTTATTACATCATGTTCATCTTTAACCCCAGTTAGTGAAGCTACAGAATATTCTTCGAGAAGTTTCGTACCGAAACCAAGAGCTATTGAAGCTCAAGCTAAAATAATCAATAAACATGCCAATTTAGATGTTACACCAATAGAAATTAACGATGAAGCGAAATCTATGGTTGTGTTAAACAGCGTTTTAGAAGAAACGAATGAATTGTTTGCAGGGTTTTTATTAAAAGAAGCAGAAACGTATATTGGTACACCTTACCGATACGGAGGCACAACAAGAAGTGGTATTGATTGTTCTGCCTTTGTTAGAAACGTTTTCGAAACTTTCAATAAAAATTTACCTCGTGTATCTGCAGATCAGGCAAGAGAAGGTTTTACAGTTAGTACAGACGAAGCAAAGGAAGGAGATTTAGTTTTCTTTGCAACAAGAGGTCGTGGTAGAGTTTCGCATGTAGGAATTGTTCATGGAAGAAATAAAGATGGAGTTTTAGAATTTATTCATTCATCTACTTCTCAAGGTGTTATGGTATCTTCTTTAAATGATAGATATTGGGGACCAAAATTCTTATACGTAAAAAGAATATTATAACATTATCATAAAAAAAGCATCAAGTAATTTTGATGCTTTTTTTTTGTCTTATTTTTTTATTTTCGATGTTCTCTCAAAATCATCACAAGCAATACAATTAATGGAACAATCATTCCTAAAATATAATATGTATTGATTTGTAAAATTGTTGGATAAAATAATATTGCAGATAATAATCCCACAATTGCTCCACCTAAATGCGCTGAATGCCCGATGTTCCCTAAATTAGTTTTCATTCCATAAACTGAATATCCTAAATATAAAATTCCGAAAATCCAGGCTGGAATTGGTAAAGCAAAAAATAATCTTAATTCCATTTCAGGAAAAGCTGCAATTGCAGCGAATAAAATCCCTGTGACTCCTCCAGAAGCTCCTACTGCCGAATAAAAAGTTTCTTTCTTGTGAATCAACAAAGACAAAAGATTTCCGCCAATAACCGCTGCAAAAAAAACTAAAAGAAACATTCCGTAACCTACATTTAGTTTAGCATTCGAAAAGTCTCCTAATAAAAATCCTTCTGGACTTGCAAAAAAACCGATAACAGGATTCGCAAAAAAGTAAAGAGTTAACATATTGAATAACAAATGAGTAAAATCAACATGTAAAAATCCTGAACTTAAAATTCTATAGTATTCCTTATTATATAATATCGACCCTACTTGGAATTTATATTTTTCAAAAAAAGCTAAATCGTTAAAACCTTTCCAACTTACCAAAACATTCAATCCAATAACGACTAATGCCACAATAGAGATGTCTCCCATTATTCTTCTATATTTTCTTCTTCATTATTATCCTCCTCAATCGCATCAAATAGCGTCGGCTGCGGCTCTTCTTCTGACTCCTCCTCTTCTTCTGGTTCTTCGAATGGAAGCGGTTCTAACACATTAATCTGTTTTAATTTATATGTCGTCAATTGATTTCCTTGCGCTTTAATTCCTTTAACTGTAATAAATTCTTCTAAATTTATCACTTCTGGTTCTTTTTCTAAACCTTTTACTTTCGGGAAAATCAACTCAATAACTGGTAAATAATCTGTCGAAACAACTTTTATTGATGATTTACCATCTTCTAACGTATAAAAAGTTTGTGGAGAAAATGTATCTTCTAAAAGGAAACGTTTCACAAAATAACGATCTTTTTCTGCATCATAATACACGCAAGAAATCGGTTTTGAAGGTTTCCATTTCTCGATAATTTCTAAATCTTCGTCAAAACGATTACTCAAATCAAACGAAACCAATTTTGCTTCACCTTTTTTATTAATCGTTAAAATTTTATCATCACCCTTAAAAGAACCTAATAAAATCCCCAATCCATCTGCATTTAGGCGTTTTGTATCCGTATCAAACCAAATTTGACGAGGTGCTAAAGTCGAAACTCCTTCCTCTTTCAATTCTACTTTTTTGATTGGATATTTTGTTACTAAATTTCCTTTTGATGCACGACCTTTAATCGCTAAATCAGCAAAATTAATATCAAATTTTAATTTTTTGATTCGTTGATGAGTTTTTAAAATAATTGATACAACTTCGGCTTCTCCATTTGGATTTGCTGAAAAATACAACACTTCCGAACCTTTATTACCAGCCGTTAAATCATATTCTTTATCGCGAGTAATTCCCGTTACAGCAAAACGTTTTTGATAAGCCGGACCATTTTTACCATCGCGATAAATCAAGTTATAAATGGTACGTTTATCATTTTTATGCCAAATTCCAACATGAATAATTCCTTTTCCAACAAAAGTTTTTGCATCAACTTTTGTCACAATCATCGAACCATCATGTTTGAAAACCACAATATCATCAATATCAGAACACTCGAATAAATACTCGTCTTTTTTCAATGAAGTTCCGATAAAACCTTCGTTTCTATCCACATAAAAACGTGTATTTGCAACGGCAACTTTTGTCGCATCAATCGTATCAAATGTTCTAATTTCTGTTTTACGTTCTTTTCCTTTTCCGTATTTTGTCTTTAGGTTTTTGAAATAATCGATCGCATAATCAATCAAATTTGCTAAATGATGTTTTACATTCTCGATTTTATCTTCTAATGATTCAATAAATTGTTGTGCTTTATCTAAATCAAATTTTGAAATACGTTTGATTCGAATTTCTGTTAAACGCGTAATATCTTCTTCCGTAACTGGACGAATTAAATGCGCAATATGTGGCTTCAGCCCTTTATCAATCGCAGAAATTACACCTTCCCATGTTTCTTCTTCTTCGATATCGTGATAAATTCTATTCTCGATAAAAATTCGTTCCAACGAAGAAAAATGCCATTGTTCTTGCAGTTCATCTAACTCAATTTCTAACTCTTTTTTCAACAATTCAACTGTATTGTTTGTATTGTGAATTAAAATTTCAGAAACTGTTAAAAATTCTGGTGTTTGTTCATTAATCACACACGCATTTGGCGAAATAGAAATCTCGCAATCCGTGAATGCATACAATGCATCAATTGTTTTGTCTGGACTACTTCCTGGAACAAGATGAATTAAAATCTCAACTTCAGCCGCTGTATTATCTTCAATCTTTTTGATCTTGATTTTACCTTTATCATTGGCTTTTAAAACTGAATCAATCAAAGATCCTGTCGTTGTGCCGTAAGGAATTTCCGTAATTTTTAACGTTGTTTTATCTTCTTGCAAAATCTTTGCACGAATACGCACTTTACCACCACGCAATCCATCATTATAATCGGAAACATCAACCAATCCAGAAGTTAAAAAATCTGGGAAAATTTGAAATTTCTTTCCTTTCAGATGTAAAATTGACGCATCAATTAACTCATTGAAATTGTGCGGTAAAATCTTTGTTGACAAACCAACTGCAATTCCTTCTACTCCTTGTGCCAAAAGCAAAGGAAATTTGATCGGAAGATCAATTGGTTCTTTATTACGACCATCATAAGACGGTTGCCATTTTGTAGTTTTTGGATTATAGACAACTTCTAACGCAAATTTAGTCAATCGAGCTTCGATATAACGCGACGCAGCCGCTCGGTCTCCAGTGTAGATATTTCCCCAGTTTCCTTGCATATCGATCAACAATTCTTTTTGACCAATTTGAACCATTGCATCAGAAATCGCCATATCACCATGTGGGTGATATTTCATCGTATTTCCTACAATGTTCGCAACTTTGTTATATCGTCCGTCTTCCAACTCGCGCATTGAATGTAAAATTCTACGCTGAACTGGTTTCAACCCATCATAAATAGATGGAATTGCTCGTTCTAAAATTACATAAGAGGCATAATCAAGAAACCATTCTTGGTACATACCAGAAACCTTCTTGATGCTCTCTTGATTGTCTTGCATCATGTTAAATAGCTACTTCTACATTGTTTTTGACCATACAATTAGACTCTACAATTTTGTCTAATTCAGTCAAAATAATATTAATATTTCGGTTAGAAATGAATGCTAAACGAAATTTGACTTTTGTTAAATTGGTAGGATTCTTTTTACTGTTAATATAAAAGACAACGTTCTTTGAAAGAATTCCTTTCTGAAAATCGTATTTGATCAATTTATATTTCGGTAAATCGATTTTGTTTGTTTTTGAATCTAAGAAGGATAAAAATCCAACATTCTTCGTTTCAAAAGTTATGGTTTCACCTTTGGTGTCGATTGCAAAAAATTGATTTCCACTTTTATAGCTTACATAAATAAGCAATGCTATAAAAATTGCGACAACATAAGGTGGTATTATGTGATACTTGTAAGGTAAAATACCGGTATACATAATAAGGTTTAGAATGATTAAAATAACGATGGTGAGATTCAGTATTTTGAACAACTGAATGACCTTTTTATTATTTTTCTTCATAATTGATAGGTGTTTTTAGGTTAGGATTGGTTTGGTTTTTATTTAATTTTTAATAGATTCTATGGCTAAGTTGTTAATAATAAATTCTTGTCTTGTTGGTGTATTTTTTCCCATGTAAAATTCTAAAAGACTTTCGATAGTTTGATCTTTTCCAATCATTACAGGCTCTAAACGAATATCTTTTCCGATAAAATGCTTGAACTCATCTGGCGAAATTTCACCTAATCCTTTGAATCGTGTAATTTCAGGATTTTTAACTTCTTCCAACGCTTTTATACGTTCAGGCTCAGAATAACAATAACGTGTTTCCTTTTTATTTCTCACACGAAAAAGTGGCGTTTGCAAAATATACAAATGACCTTCTTTGATTAATTCTGGGAAAAATTGTAAGAAAAATGTAATAATCAACAAACGAATATGCATTCCATCGACGTCAGCATCAGTTGCAATTACAACATTATTGTAACGTAAATCTTCTAATCCTTCTTCAATATTTAGTGCTGCTTGCAAAAGATTAAATTCTTCATTTTCATAAACAATTTTCTTTGTCAAACCATACGAATTCAACGGTTTTCCTCTCAAACTAAATACCGCTTGCGTTTCTACACTTCTACTTTTGGTAATAGATCCACTTGCCGAATCTCCCTCGGTAATAAAAATAGTTGTATCTAAACGTAATTCAGCTTTCGGATCGTTATAATGTTGACGACAATCGCGCAATTTCTTGTTATGTAAACTAACTTTTTTCGCTCGATCACGCGCTAATTTTCGAATTCCAGAAAGTTCTTTTCGTTCCGTTTCCGATTGTTTAATTTTACGTTCTAATGCTTGCGCAACTTCTGTATTTTTGTGTAAAAAGTTGTCAAGATTTGTTTTGATAAAATCATTAACAAACGTACGAACCGTTGTCATTCCTGGTCCAATCTCATTCGACCCAAGTTTAGTTTTG
Organism: Empedobacter sp. UBA3475; assembly: GCF_002378465.1. Lineage (NCBI taxonomy): Bacteria > Pseudomonadati > Bacteroidota > Flavobacteriia > Flavobacteriales > Weeksellaceae > Empedobacter > Empedobacter sp. UBA3475. The sequence continues at coordinate 120,070 of NZ_DFRA01000033.1, forward strand.
GTTTGTGATTCAAAAACTGGTTCAATTACTTTGATCGAAATTGCTCCAATAATTGATTTCCTAATATCCGCAGGATCATAATTTTTGTTATAAAATTCGCGAACAGTTTTCACAACCGCTTCTTTGAAAGCTGTTAAATGCGTTCCTCCTTGCGTTGTATTTTGACCATTCACAAAAGAATAATACGTTTCCGAATATGATTTTGAGCTGTGCGTCATCGCCAATTCAATATCTTCTCCTTTCAGATGGATGATATCATAAATCGTTTCTTCCTCGATATTATCTTTCAATAAATCTTTCAATCCATCTTTCGAAAAGAATTCTTCTCCATTGAAAATAATTTTCAATCCTGGATTTAAGTAAACATAGTTTTTCAACATTTTGTCTACATATTCTTTTCTGAATTTAAAATTCAAGAAAATCGATTTGTCTGGAACAAATGTAATTTTAGTTCCTTTTCGCAAAGATGTTTCTTTTTCATCTTCTTGATTTGTTAAAATCCCTTGCTCAAACTCAGCAATACGTGTTTTTCCATCTCGAATAGATTGCACTCGAAACGATGTTGACAACGCATTTACTGCTTTTGTACCAACCCCATTCAACCCAACGGATTTTTTGAAGGCTTGAGAATCATATTTACCACCCGTATTCATCTTAGAAACGGCATCAACCATTTTTCCAAGAGGAATTCCACGACCATAATCACGAACTGTCACCTCATCTTCACGCAGATTAATTTCGATTGTTTTCCCTGCACCCATCACAAATTCATCGATACAGTTATCTACAATCTCCTTCAACAAAATATAAATTCCATCATCTTGAGACGAACCATCTCCCAGCTTCCCAATATACATCCCAGGTCGCATACGAATATGTTCGCGCCAATCAAGGGTTTTGATATTGTCTTCCGTATAATTTACTTGTTGATCTAATTCTGACATTTGAGTTGTTGAGTGTTAAACGAGTTTTACAAAAATAAGAAAAAAATTCCTAAAAATATTAAGGTTTATTGTTTTGATTTTGAGCAAAAACGACCTAATTTACCAATATGATAAAATCTAAACTACCCAATGTTTCAACAACCATTTTTTCGGTAATGAGTCAATTGGCAAATGAACATCAAGCCATTAATTTGGCGCAAGGTTTTCCTGACTTTAATGCAGATTCTGAATTAATTAGTCGTTTAAATTATTATTCTACACAAAATTACAATCAGTACGCGCCAATGACTGGCGTCGAAAAATTGCGTGTATTACTTTCAGAAAAATATTCTAATCTTTATCAATCTGATTACGATTTTCAGAATGAAATTAACATTACAAGCGGCGCAAGTCAAGCAATTTTTAATGTTATTTCTACATTAATTCATCCAAATGATGAAGTGATTATTTTTGAACCTGCTTACGATTTATATCAACCAACTATCGAATTATTTGGAGGAAAAATTGTTCCGATTCAATTAAAATATTCTGAATATTCAATCGATTTTGAAGAATTGAAGCTAAAAATCAATGATAAAACGAAATTAATTATCGTTAATAATCCGAACAATCCAACAGGAAAAATTTTATCCGAAAATGATTTAAAACAATTTGAACAAATCCTAAAAGATTCAAATTGTTATTTGCTTGCAGATGAAGTTTATGAGCACATTACATTTGATGGAAAATCGCATCAAAGTTTTGCAAAATTAAAATCAGTAAAAGACAAGATTTTCATCGTAGGTTCTTTCGGAAAATTATTTCACATAACTGGTTGGAAAATCGGTTATATTTTAGCCGAAAAAGAATTGATGAAAGAGTTTAGAAAATGTCACCAATTCAATACTTTTTCTACGCATACACCATCACAATATGCAATTGCAGATTATTTAGAAAAACCTGATCATTACTTGCATTTGAATGATTTTTTTCAACAAAAAAGAGATTTATTTGTTAAAGGTTTAGCTTCAACAAATTTTGAAGTTTTGCCTTGCGAAGGAACTTATTTTGTAAGTGCAAATTATGCTAAAATAAGTGATTTATCTGATGATGAGTTTGCAAAACAGTTAACCATCAAAAATAAAGTTGCGACGATACCAATTTCAGCATTTTACCATGATAAAACAGATAACAAAGTAATTCGATTTTGTTTTGCTAAAAAGGATGAAACACTTTTAATGGCTTTAGAAAATTTGAAAAGTTTGTAGAAAAATAAAAGCTCAATCTTTCGATTGAGCTTTTTATATAGATATAATTTAAATCTTAAACATTAAACAAGAAATGCATGATATCACCATCTTGTACGATGTACGCTTTTCCTTCTACGTTTAATTTTCCTGCTTCACGACATTTAGATTCTGATCCGTATGTAATAAAATCCTCAAATTTGATTACCTCTGCACGAATAAATCCTTTTTCGAAATCTGTATGAATAACTCCAGCCGCTTGTGGTCCTGTAGAACCTTTTTTGATTGTCCAGGCACGAACTTCTTTTACACCTGCTGTGAAATAAGTTTCTAAATCTAACAGTGTGTAAGCAGAACGAATCAAACGATTAACGCCTGGCTCTTCTAATCCTAATTCTTCTAAGAAAATTTGACGTTCATCAAACGTTTCTAATTCATTGATATCAGCTTCAATTTGTGCCGCTAAAATCAACACTTCAGCATGCTCATCTTTTACAGCTTCTTTTACTTTTTCTACCCACTCGTTTCCGTCTTTTGCAGCAGATTCGTCTACATTACATAAGTACAAAACTGGTTTAGAAGTAATTAATTGTAACGAATCTACAATTTCTTGCTCTTTTTCGTCCAAATCCATCTCACGAACATTTTTCAACTCTTCTAAATGAGCGATTACAGCTGTTAAAACTTCTACAACTTTTTGTTCGTCTTTATTTCCCGCTTTTGCTGCTTTTTTAGATTTATCGATACGTTTTGTAACTGTATCCAAATCTTTCAATTGCAACTCAATATCAATTGTTTCTTTATCACGCAATGGATTAATAGAACCATCAACATGTGTAATATTTTCGTTTTCGAAACAACGTAAAACGTGAATAATTGCATTACACTCGCGGATATTTCCTAAAAATTGATTTCCTAAACCTTCTCCCTTACTTGCTCCTTTTACTAAACCAGCAATATCTACAATTTCTACAACCGCAGGCACAACGCGCTCTGGATTTACAATTGCTTCTAACTGATTTAGACGAGTATCTGGTACAGAAACTGTTCCTACATTTGGTTCAATTGTACAGAAAGGATAATTCGCCGATTGCGCCTTTGCATTCGACAAACAGTTAAATAAAGTAGATTTACCAACATTAGGCAATCCAACAATTCCACATTTCATATATGTTGTCTCTTTTTTTAATGATTGAATATTAGAACGATGTTCTAATAATTTTGTGCAAAGATAATGATTTCCATTAAATTTATTTAACCGAAGAAACTCTGTTCAATTTTATATTTAATACATTTCCAGAATATGATTTCATTTCACCATAAAAACAATCGCAAGTCGCATTATAAGTTAAATCATAATAATTAGAAGTTTTATCAAGATTTATTTTTCTGAATTTGAGTTGAGGAAAATTAAACACAACAGAATCTGTCACATCTTTTTCATAACCATCTTGAAAATCAAATTCTATTTTTAATTTTGATTTATTTCTTGAAACATCCATAACCGCATCACTCTTTGTCAAAGGAACTTCTACCACTTTCGATTTATAATCCAAAAAATCTTGTTTCCATTTTCCTTCAATTGTTTTTATATTATTGGATGCGCAACTCACAAGAAATAGCAAAAAGATAAATCCTAAAAAATGTTTCATAAGTGTTAATTTTTTATTGAAAATACAATTATTTATTTACATTTACTTAAATACTTATTACAATGAAATTAAAAGCCTTAATCGTAAGTTTTATGATTGCTTTCGCAGGAATCGTAAACGCGCAAACAGCAACAGAAATATTAACAAAAGCTCAAAATCAAGCGAAGGTTGAAAATAAAAATGTCTTTTTAATTTTTCATGCTTCTTGGTGCGGATGGTGTAAAAAGATGGAAAAAAATATGGACGATCCAGCTGTGAAACCATATTTTGATGCGAATTATGTCAAAACATTTATTACCGTTCAAGAACGTGCAGAAAAGAAAAATTTAGAAACGCGAGGCGGAGATGCTGTCAATGAGAAATTAGGTGGAAAAAATCAAGGTTTACCTTTTTGGGTAATTTTAGATTCGAACGGAAAAGTTTTAGAAGATTCTCGCGTAAATGGAGAAAATCTTGGTGGTCCAGCTTCTGAAGAAGAAGTAAATCATTTGATTACAAAACTTGAAAAAACATCGAAAAACGACAAAGTTGATCCGGAAAAAATCAAAGAAGTTTTTATCTTGAAAAAGAAATAATTCATAAAAAAATCCGCTCAATGAGCGGATTTTTTTATTGCGTTAAAACATGAAAAGCTTCTTCCAAGTTTTTATATTGTCCTTTAAACTCTTCTATCGGTTGATCTGCCACAATTTTTCCTTTATTCAATAGGATTACACGCGAACAAAGCGCTTCTACTTCTTGCATAATATGTGTAGAAAGAATCACTGTTTTTTCCTTTCCAATCTCTTTAATTACTTCTCTAATTTCAATAATCTGATTTGGATCCAAACCATTTGTAGGTTCATCTAAAATCAAAATTTCTGGGCTCGAGATAATCGCTTGCGCCAATCCAACACGTTGTTTATATCCTTTTGATAATTGATGAATTTTCTTATGTTTTTCTGGTAATAAACCTACTTTTTCGATGACTTCATCAATTTTTGATTTAGGCACATTTCGAATATTTGTGACAAATTCCAAATACTCTTTTACATACATATCCATGTACAATGGATTATTTTCTTGCAAAAATCCAATCAACTTTTTCGATTCAATTGGCTGCGTCGAAACATTAAAATCATTCACAGAAATTTCACCAGAATCTGCATTTATTGCATTGGTAATGCTTTTCATCAATGTCGATTTTCCTGCTCCATTTGGTCCAAGTAAGCCAACAACTTCGCCATTATTGATAGAAAAGGAAACTTTGTCTAAAGCCACCTGTTCACCGTATTTTTTTACTAAATCTGTAATGATTATTCCCATTTGATGAAAAATTTTCGATAAAATTAGCAAAAAAGATTTGGATAACTGAAAAATTATTTTTTAGATTTGTAGAACAATTAGAAAAACGAAATGGCAACATTCAATTATTTTAACGCATTCTTTTTTTACTTTTTTGGATATTATCCAGGAGAGCAGGGACTGCGTTGTCAAAATTGATTGTTAACATTCATAATAAGATAATATAAAGTCCCGCAATTTGTGGGACTTTTTTTTGTGGAAAAAAATGAAAGAAAGAGTTGCAATACAAGGTTACATTGGTTCATATCATCACGAAGCAGCTAATAATTATTTAGGAAATGACATCGAAATTGTAGAATGCGACACATTCAAAACTTTAGCAAAGTCACTTGCAAAGGGAAAAGTTGACAAAGCAATCATGGCAATTGAAAACACAATTGCTGGAGCAATTTTACCAAACTATGCGTTACTAACGAAATACAATTTGAAAGTTGTTGGAGAAATTTATTTATCAATCCAACATCAATTGATGGTCAAAAAAGGACAAACTTTAGACGATGTAAAAGAAGTTCGTTCGCACCAAATGGCATTGTTACAATGTGATAAGTTCCTTGAAAAACATCCAACATGGCGAGTTGTAAATGATATCGACACCGCATTAACAGCCAAAGATATTGTAGAACAAGATTTGAATGATGTTGCAGCAATTGCGTCGAGAAAAGCGGCAGAAGTTTATGGATTAGACATTTTAGCTTCGAGTATTCAGACGTTTCAAGATAATTTTACTCGATTTTTTGTATTGCAACGCGAGCATAACGATTACGAAAATTTCAACAAAGTTTCGATGCGTTTTTCTGTTCCACACCAGTCTGGTGCTTTGGTTGATGTGTTAAATCAAATTGCAGAATGTGGAATAAATATGGACAAAATACAATCTGTTCCGATTATTGAAAAACCTTGGGAATACTCTTTCCACATTGATATTACGTTCGAGCAAAAAGAACAATACTATGAATTGCTTGGAAAAATTGCACGAAAATTAACTGATTTAGAAATATTAGGCGAATATAATCTGGGAAAAAAATGATAGCAGAAGCCCAACGATTACAAAGTGTTCAAGAATATTATTTCTCGAAAAAATTACAAGAAATAGCGAACATGAAAACCGACATTCCAATCATTTCATTAGGAATTGGAAGTCCAGATTTACAACCTCATCCAGATGTGATCGAGGAATTAATCAAAAGCTCACAAAGCGGAATCAATGGTTATCAAAGTTATCGTGGAATTCCAGAGATGCGCGAAGCAATGGCAAGTTTTTATAAAAATATGTTTGATGTAGACGCCAATCCTTCAACAGAAATTTTACCATTAATGGGTTCTAAAGAAGGAATTATGCACATTTCGATGGCTTTTTTGAATGAAGGTGATAAAGTTTTGATTCCAAATCCAGGTTATCCAACCTATTCATCGGTTACAGAATTAGTGCAAGCAGAACCTTTATTCTACGATTTGAAAAATGAAAATGATTGGCTTCCAGATTTTGATCAGTTAGAAAAATTAGCCGAGCAAAAACCAAAAATTATGTGGCTCAATTATCCACATATGCCAACCGGAGCCAAAGCCCCAAAAGACGTTCTTAGAAAATTAGTAGAGTTTGCAACTCGTCACAATATCTTAATCGTAAATGATAATCCGTATAGTTTTATTTTGAACGATGAACCGACAAGCATCTTAGGAATTGAAGGTGCAAAAGATGTTTGTATCGAACTGAATTCATTAAGCAAAACCTTTAACATTGCAGGTTGGCGAGTAGGAATGGTGATTGGAAAAGAAAGTTTTATTAATTCTATTCTAAAAGTAAAGTCAAATATGGATTCGGGAATGAATTTTGCGATACAAAAAGCCGCGACAAAAGCTCTTTTAGTTGATGATTCTTGGTACGATGAATTAACAAAAATTTACGCAGAAAGACGAAGAATCATTTGGGAAATCGCTGATATTTTAAATGTAAAATATAATCCCAATGCAGCAGGAATGTTTATTTGGGCGAAGCTTCCAGAAGGAAAAGATGATAAAAAATTTATTGATGAAATTTTATACAATAAAAAAGTATTTATTACACCAGGAAGTATTTTCGGAAGCAATGGTGAAGGATTTATAAGATTTTCACTTTGCGCACCTGTCGAGAAGTTGATTGAAGTAAAGAGAAGATTAGAAGCATGAAAATAATTTCAGTAATCGGTTTAGGATTAATCGGAGGTTCTTTTGCTTTAGCATTAAAAAAAGTTGGTGTTGCCGAAAAAATAATCGGTGTTGATCAAAATATTGAACATCAAATTCAAGCTTTAGAATTAGGAATTGTGGATGAAATCGCTCCTTTGAATGAAGCACTTTCTCAATCAGATTTAGTAGTGATTGCGGTTCCAATTAATTCAATTCAAAAAGTTTTACCAGAGATTTTAGATCAAATTAATGATAAAACGATTGTAATGGACATGGGATCAACAAAAGCTGGAATTTGTAAAAAAGTTTTAAGTCATCCCAAAAGAAAACAATTTGTTGCCACACACCCAATCGCAGGAACGGAAAATTCTGGACCAAAAGCTGCTTTTCCTGAGTTGTTTTTAAACAAAGTTGCGATTTTGTGTGATATTGAAGAAAGCGAAAAAGAAGCAGTAAAAAAAGTAAGAAAAATTTATCAATCGCTCTGGATGAATGTTAAAACAATGACTTCGGAAGCGCATGATGCGCACATTGCGTACGTTTCTCATCTTTCGCACATTACATCTTTCGCTTTAGGACAAACAGTTTTGGAAGAAGAAAAGAATGAAGATGCAATTTTTGACATGGCTGGATCTGGTTTCGAATCTACGGTTCGTTTAGCAAAAAGTTCACCAGATATGTGGACACCAATTTTGATTCAGAATCGAGAAAATTTACTCAATGCTATTGATGCTTATCAAACTCAAATTTCTAAAATCAGAAAAATGATCGAAGAAAAAGACGCCGAAGATATTCATCAATATTTAAAAAACACAAACGACATACGTCGAATATTAAATAAATAATTACTCTCAAATAAAATAAATATTAAATCTTAAATTTGTAAATGTTATGGAAAACAATAACTGGATAAAAGAATACGATAAACCAATGATCATCGCTGGACCTTGTAGTGCAGAAAGTGAAAAACAAATGATGACAATCGCTGAAGATTTGGACAAAGATTATGTGCAAGTTTTCCGTGCGGGAATTTGGAAGCCTCGTACTAAACCAAATTGTTTCGAAGGAGTTGGTGCAATCGGATTAAACTGGTTGAAAAAAGTAAAAGACGAATTCGGAATGAAAATCGCAACTGAAATCGCCAATGCAAATCACGCAAAATTAGCGTTAGAATATGATGTTGACGTTTTATGGATTGGTGCTCGTTCTACGGTAAACCCTTTTACAGTACAAGAAATTGCTGAAGCTTTACGTGATACAGACAAAACAGTTTTGGTTAAAAATCCTGTAAATCCAGATTTAGATTTATGGATTGGTGCTTTGGAGCGTTTAGAAGGTCAAGGAATCAAAAACTTAGGTGCTATTCACCGTGGTTTTTCAACGTACAAAAAGACAAAATACCGTAACAATCCACAATGGCAAATTGCATTAGATTTCAAAAACAAATTACCAAACGTGCCAATTATTTGTGACCCATCACACATTTGCGGAAACAGAACAGGATTATTTGATGTTGCACAGCAAGCTTTCAACTTTGAATACAATGGATTGATGATCGAAACACACAATAATCCTGATGAAGCTTGGTCTGATGCAGCTCAACAAGTAACACCAGCTCGTTTATTAGAAATCTTAAAAGATTTAGAAATTCGTGTTTCTGATGATCCAGATGCAATTTACAAAACTGGAATTCAGAATTTACGTCATCAAATTGATGAATTAGATAACTCTATTTTAGATGCAATTGCTCAACGTATGAAAGTTGCAAACTCTATCGGAGAATTGAAAAAAGAACATAATGTGGCAGTTTTTCAGCCAGATCGTTGGAAACAAATCAAAGATAATTCTGTAAAAGCAGGAGTTTCTTTAGGTTTATCTGAAGATTTTGTTGACAAATTATTGCAAGCAATTCACCAAGAATCTGTTGCGCAACAAAACCAAATTATGGTAAAAAAAGAAGAAAAAATTTAAACAATATTGAAAGGAATTGTCATAAAATCTACTGGTAGTTGGTATCATCTTTTAACCGAAGATGGTGCAACCTATCAGGCAAGAATTAGGGGAAAATTTAGAATAGCCAATATCAAACATACCAATCCAATTGCTGTTGGAGATGAGGTTGAGTTTGAGATTGACAAAGATGATATTGCAGTCATTACAAAAATTCATGATCGCAAAAATTACATCATACGAAAATCTGTTAATCTATCCAAAAAAACGCATATTATTGCCTCTAACATTGATGTTGCTTTTTTGGTTGTAACGCTTTCTAATCCCAAAACTTCGTTTGGTTTTATTGACCGTTTTTTGATTACTGCCGAAGCTTATCATATTCCTGTTGTAATTTTATTCAACAAAATGGATTCATACACGGAAGATGAAATGGCTGAGTTAGAAATTTATAAATCAATTTACAATTCTATCGGTTACGAAAGTCTTGATATTTCTGCTGAAACTGGTCTAAATTTAGATCTTGTAAAAAATCGAATGAAAGATAAAGTGAGTTTGGTTTCGGGACATTCTGGCGTTGGAAAATCAACGTTGTTGAATACTTTAAACCCTGATTTGAACCTAAAAACGCACGAAGTTTCTGATTTTAATAGCAAAGGACAACATACCACAACTTTTGCACAGATGTACGAATGGCCTTTTGGAGGTTTCATTATCGATACGCCTGGAATTAAGGAATTTGGTTTGGTTCATATCGACAAAACCGAATTACAAGGTTATTTTCCTGAAATTTTAGAACTGAAACACAATTGTAAATTTGATAATTGTATTCACGTTAACGAGCCAAAATGTGCTGTACGTTATGCAGTAGAAATTGGTGAAATCGCAGTTTCTCGCTACGAAAATTATCTCACTTTTTTAGAAGAAGATATTTATACCGAAAAATAATAAAAAAGCCGTTTCTTATGAAATGGCTTTTTTATTTTCTCAAATTACGGTTTCACGTAAAAATAATTCAATTTCTCATTTTATTTTTGTTAAAATTAATTGAATGAGCAATTTATCCGTAAAAATCGCTTTAGATTTTGAGGAATGTACAAAGGAACAAAAAGAAAGATTTTTATTGCATTTAGAAGATTTAAATTGGAAACCATTAAATCCAAATAAATTGTGGATTGCTGAATTTGATAATTCTGAAAATAAAGAAAACAGAATAAAAAATATAGAACAAGAAATCATCAATGCAAAAAAAATGTCAAAGCTCTATGAGTTATATTATGCGATAATTGCAGATGAGGAAATCTATTTTAACCAACTAACTTAAACCTATAGCGATTGCTTTCTAAACTTAAATTACAACAAACGTTATAACACATTTAAAAGATGAGTTGTAACGTTTTTTTATTTGTTAATAATTTCTTAAATTCAAATCGATTTTAAATCAATAAAACTAGAATTATGCGAGTGATTTTACAGCGTGTGCAACATGCTTCTGTAATGGTAGATGGAGAAATAACAGGAAAAATTGAAAGCGGAATTTTGGCCTTGGTTGGTTTTGAACCTGATGATACGAAGGAAGATTTTGAATGGATTTCGAAAAAAATAATTAAACTCCGAATTTTCAATGATGAAAATGATGTGATGAATTTGGATGTACAGCAAACAAATGGAGATATTTTGGTTGTGTCTCAATTTACGTTGCATGCGTCTACGAAAAAAGGAAATCGTCCGTCATATATCAAAGCGTCAAAACCGGACATAGCAAACGTACAATATGAAACATTTTTGAACGTTTTAGAATCAAATTTCAAACCTGTACAAAGAGGAATTTTTGGTGCAGATATGAAAGTCGAATTGTTGAATGATGGTCCTGTAACCATTTTTATCGATTCAAAAAATAAAGAATAACTTGATTAATAGATATTGAATGAAACAAACTCTACTTTTTTTAACTTTTTTGATTAGTTCATTTTCTTTTGCGCAAAACTATGCAGTTGATCAGATTCCAGACGATTTGATAAAAGATGCTTATGCTGTTGTGCGCAAAAACGAAGAAAAAATAGAACTTCTCAAAGTTGATGAACTAAAATATACGGAAGACGTTGTCGTAACAGTTTTGACTAAAGCAGGCGATAATTATGTTGGTGCGCAAGCGAATTATGATGCAAATACGAAAATTGACTTATTCGAGGCAACTTTGTATGATGCAAATGGAAAAGAAATTAAAAAATTCAAGACCAAAGATTTTGGTGACCAAAGTTATGTAACAGGTGGACAAATGTACACGGATGATCGCATCAAATATTTAAATTATACTCCAACAAATTATCCTTACACGATAAATTATAAAATTGTTACAACGAACAAAAATACACTTTGGATTCCGCGTTGGTCACCTATACGAGCAGCAAATTTATCAATCGAAAAATCGTCTTATCAATTTGTCAATAAAACATCTTCAACCATTCGATTGAAAGAAGATAATTTTAAAGGTTTTGACATTGCAAAAACAGGAAATAACAATAATTTGAGCTATTCATTAAACAATGTTTTGGCATTTAATGAAGAAGATCAAATGGTTGGAAGTCAAAAAATATTTCCTCGCGCTATTTTAGCTTCAAATCAAATCAATATCGATGGTGTTAAAGGAAATTTTGACAATTGGAATGATTACGGAAAATGGACTTTTGATAATTTAATTCGTACAAAATTAGATTTTACTCCAGCTCAAAAATCTGTTTTTCAAAATATGGTAAAAGAAGCAAAGTCGGATGAAGAAAAAGTTCAGATTTTGTACAAACATTTGCAAAATAAAGTTCGATATATTGGTGTACAACTGGGAATTGGAGGACTTTCGCCTTTTCCGAATTCTTATGTTGAGAGCAAAAGTTATGGCGATTGCAAAGCCTTATCTAATTATATGATTGGAATGTTAGATGCAGTGAATATCAAATCGTATCACACCATATTATTTGCTGGAAATCCAATTGATATTGATGAGCAAATGATGTATCAACAAGGAAATCACATGATTGTTTATATACCTCTAAATGGAAAAGATATTTGGTTAGAAGCAACAAGTCAAACAGCTCCTTATAATTATTTAGGTGATTTTGCAGGAAATAGAAAAGTATTAATTGTTGATGAAAAAGGCGGAAAAATTATTCCTTCACAACAATTCAAAACAGAAGATAATCAATTATTCGTGAATGGAAATGCAACACTTTTAGCAGATGGGACATTAAATTTTGATTTTTCTGAAACTTCCAAAGGTTTGATTTATGAGAATTTTGCAAGATTTAATCAATTAAGCGAGAAAGAACTTGATGTTCGTTTAAAAAATCGATTTTCTTACTTACAAGGAATATCATTCAAAAAGAAAGAATTTAATAATGATTGGAAAAATGCTGTTTTCACTTCAAATTTCGAGTTTTCAGCACCAAATTATGCTAAAATTCAAGGAAATAACATCATTCTGAATATTATTCCAGTGAATAAAGAAGAGACTTCTGTCAAAAAAATGAAAGATAGAAAGTTTGATTTCAACATCGAGACAGGATATGTTGACGAAGTTTCGTATACATTGACACTTCCTTCTGGTTATAAATTACCACAAAAATTTGATGCTATAATTGTGAAATCAGCTTTTGGTGAATATCAATTAGAAATCAATCCAAAAGAAAATAATGCATTCGAAATAAAACGTATTTACAAACAATTTTCAGGAACTTTCTCAAAAGAAAAATACAACGAATATGTAGAATTTAGAAGACAAATTTCGGGTTACGATAACACAAAACTACTTTTAGAAAAATTATAACACTAATATGAAAACAATATTTACGATTGTTGCGACAGTTGCAACCGTTTCGAGTTTTGCTCAAGATGTAAAATTTGGAAAACTATCTAAACAAGATTTCGAGAAAACAAAAAGTACAATTCAAGCTGACGCTCCTGCAGAAGTTTTATATGCTGACGGAAATTATAAAGTTAGTTTTAATACCAATCAAGGCGGTGTTGAGCAAACAAAGAAAGTTTTTTATAGAGTAATTGTTTTTGATAAGGATAAAACACCTGATGATGTTTTAAAAATAGAAATTCCTCATTACAAAAGCTCAGGATCAGATCAAGATAAATTGATTACTTTAAAAGCGGTTACCTATAACCTTGAAAATGGAAAAATTATTGAACAAAAAGTTGAGAAAAAAGATATTTTCTTAGATAAAGTCCATCGTTTTATGGATAAACAAACGTTTACATTTCCAATTTCCAAATGTAAAAAATGGATCAATCTTAGAATATACATACGAAATTATTTCCCCTTTCTATGGAAATACTGATACGTGGTATTTTCAACAATCGATTCCTGTAGTTACGAGTAATTTCACGATGCAAAATCAAGAATATTTTAATTATCAACAAGATTTAAGAGGTGAATTTGCTCCTAAATTAACAAAAAATTCCAAAGAAGATACTTTTTCAACTACTTCTTTTGGAAACAGAGGTGTTACATCTTTTGGTGGAGATATGGGAAATCAAGGCGCGACATCAAGTAATCATAAATTAAAGATTGATACACAAACTTATTCATTAGTTAATTTACCTTCTTATTCTCGCGAAGCTTATGTGCTTAATCCGAGAAATATGTTAGCAAGTATTCAGTTTGAGTTAGCTTCTTTTGTGGTTCCCGGAAGAACCTCAGAAAATTTTTCTACAACTTGGGAACGTATTGGAAAAGATTTGATGGATCACGAAGAATTTGGTCGACAATTAAATGGAAATAACTTTTTAGATGAAACAGTAAACGCTACAATTGTTGGAAAATCTACAAATATTGAAAAAGCTCAAGCAATTTACAATTATGTAAAAAACAACATGGCTTGGAATGATTATTTAGGTCAATATACAGATAAAGGAATTCGAAAAGCATTTAACGAAAAATCTGGAAATTCAGCGGATATCAATCTTATGTTAACAGCTATGTTGCGTAAAGCTGGATTAGACGCAAATCCAATTGTTTTGAGTACGTTGCAAAATGGTTTAATCAATTATTCGTTTCCTTCACGTAGCAAATTGAATTATGTAATTGTTGGAGCAACAATAGATAATGAATTTTATTTAATGGATGCAACTGATAAAAATGCTCAAATTAATTTATTACCAATTCGAGCAATCAACGATCGTGGATTTATGGTAAATGAAAAAGGAATAAAAGAAGTTCCTCTTCGTAATTCGGTTATGACCAATGATAAAATATCAATTACGGCAGATTTAAAAGCTGATGGAAATTTGAAAGGTTTATTTTCTAATGTTCGTGATAATTATTTTTATATGTTTGATAAAAGTGAAATCGCAGATGATCCAAAAGCGTTTGAAAAAGAATTTGTAGAAGATTACAATTTTGAAATTTCAGAATTTAAAACACAAGATAATAAACAAAATGTAATTCGTCATCAATTCAAATTTGATGATGTAAAAGTAGATGTGGCTGGAAATAAAATATTATTCAATCCATTTTTATTTGTTGCGAATACAAAACATAATTTAAATCTAGATCAACGTAATTACAATATTGAGTTTGGTGCACCAACTACGAATACAAATACAGTTAAAATTAAAATTCCAGAAGGTTACAAAGTCGAATCTTTACCAACTGAAAAGCAATTTACAATGCCTGATCAAGCTGGTGGATATGCATATAAAGTAATTGAAAAAGATGGTTTTATTATCGCTCAAGCCCAAAAAGTTATTCCATACAGTATTTTACCTGCACAATACTATAAACCATTGAAAGAATTTTTAACAAATATCATTAATGCAGAAAGTCAGCAAGTGATTTTGGTAAAATAATAAAAAATATTCTAAACATCGAATAAAGCCAACTCCAAATACGAGTTGGCTTTTTATTTTTGTACCTTTAACTTTTAAAATTTAAAATAAGATGAGCCTTAAACAAGCACAAACAGACGTTGATAATTGGATAAAAGAACATGGTGTTCGTTATTTTAACGAATTAACAAATATGGCACAATTAACTGAAGAGGTAGGAGAAGTTGCACGTATTATTGCACGTCGTTACGGTGAACAATCGGAGAAAGAATCTGATAAAAACAAAGATCTTGGCGAAGAATTGGCAGATGTTATTTTTGTAGCGCTTTGTTTGGCAAATCAAACAGGTGTTGATTTAGAATCAGCTTTTTACAAAAAATTAGATTATAAAACAAAACGTGACCACGATCGTCATCAAAATAATGATAAATTAAAATAAATATGATTGAAATTTCTGCTCTAAAATCTCCTATAAACAATCAATTAGCCATCACAGGTTCTAAAAGCGAAAGCAATCGTTTGTTGTTATTAAGTCAATTATTTGAGAATGTTTTGACATTAGAAAATGTTTCAAATTCAGAAGATTCTCAATTAATGCAAAAAGCGTTAGCGAACAAAACTGATTTAGTTGATATTCACCACGCGGGAACTGCCATGCGATTTTTAACGGCTTATTTTTCTATTCAAGATGGACGAAAAATAACGTTGACAGGTTCTGAAAGAATGAAACAACGTCCAATAAAAGTTTTAGTTGACTCCTTGAATGAGTTGGGTGCAGAAATTTCGTATCAAGAAAACGAAGGTTATCCGCCTTTATCGATTGTTGGAAAAAAAATAACGAAAGATTCTATTACAATCCCTTCTAACATTAGTTCTCAATATATCTCGGCTTTATGTTTGATCGGAACGAAATTAGAAAATGGATTAACGATAAAGTTGGATGGAAAAATTATTTCTGTTCCTTATATTCAAATGACAATTCAATTATTGAATAAAGTTGGAATTAATGCAATTTTCGAAGGAAATACAATCAAAATTCCTTTTACTGAAAACATCAAAGCTCAAACATTACAAGTAGAATCTGATTGGAGTTCAGCTTCATATTATTATAGTTTGATTGCTTTATCGCAGAATTCTGAAATTAAAATCTCAACTTATTTCGAAGATTCTTTACAAGGAGATTCAGCTTTAAAACATATTTATGCAGAAAATTTTGGTGTAATTTCAACTTTTGAAAATGGAGTTTTAACATTAAAAAATGAAGATAATTTCATACCAAAATCTATCATCGAATTAAATTTAATCAATACTCCAGATATTGCACAGACGATTTCTGCAACTTGTGTGGGATTGAAAACAAAATGTCATTTAACTGGTTTAGAAACACTAAAAATCAAGGAAACAGACCGTTTAGTCGCACTTAAAAATGAGTTGGAAAAATTTGGAGCAATTATAACAATTACAAACGATTCATTAACGATAGAAGGTTATAATAATTTTGAAAAAACGCCAACTTTAGCAACATATAACGACCACAGAATGGCAATGTGTATGGCGCCTTTAGCACAAATTTACCCAATTCGAATTGAGAATGAAATGGTCGTAGAAAAATCTTACCCAACATTTTGGGAAGACTGGAAACAATTAGGTTTTGAAATTAAATCGATTTAAAATATAACAAAAAAATCCGCTTAATAAGCGGATTTTTTTAGTTTGTATATACTTCATTTATTCAAAATTCTGCATATTTACCAAATTGGCATAAACGCCTTTTTTCTCAATAAGTGAATGATGATTTCCTTGTTCAATAATTTTACCTGCTTCCATTACTACAATTTTATCCGCATTCTGAATTGTTGATAAACGGTGCGCAATAACCAAAGAAGTACGATTTTGCATCATATTATTCAAGGCAACTTGTACCAATTTTTCAGATTTCGTATCCAAAGCAGAAGTCGCTTCATCCAAAACCATAATCGGTGGATTTTTATAAACCGCACGCGCAATACTTAAACGTTGTTTTTGTCCACCAGAAAGCTTGCTACCTCCCTCTCCTACTGACTCTTGATACTTTTCTGGCATTTTTACAATAAACTCTTCCGCATTTGCAATTTGCGCAGCATATTCTACTTTTTCCAAATTTGGACATTTATCACCTAATGAAATATTATTAAAAATTGTATCATTAAACAAAATAGAATCTTGCGTAACCAAACCAAATAACAAGCGATAATCATTTAATTTTATATGTTTAATATCAATTCCATCAATCAAAATTTGACCTGATTTCACATCCCAAAAACGAGTAATTAAATTCGCCAAAGTCGATTTTCCAGAACCAGATTGCCCAACAAAAGCAACGGTTTCTCCTTTGTTAATTGTTAAATTAAAATTCTCAATTACATTATGTTTACCATAAGCAAATGTCACATTTCTAAACTCAATTTTATCTTCAAAAGCTTCAATTCCTTTTGCATCTGGAACATCTTTTATCGAAACATCAGCATCCAAAACCTCAAAAATTCTCTTTGCAGAAACCTCTCCTTTTTGTACATCTGATAATGCTTTCGAAAAGCGTTTAATCGGATCTAATAATGTATAAAATGTTGCGATATAAAAAATAAATTGTGATCCTGTTAAACCATTTCCTTCTAACGATAATTTACCACCAAAAAAAACAATTAATCCAATTGTAACAGCACCTAAAAATTCACTTGTTGGTGAAGCCAAAGCACGTTTTTTCATTACTTTTTGAAGATATTTTCGATAACGATTAATCGATTCATCAAAACGACCTTTTACTTGATCTTCTGCGTTAAAAATTTTGATAATCTTAAGCGAAGAAAGTGTTTCGTCTACATAAGTAATAATGTTAGATAATTCGTCTTGCGCATGAGCAGCAGCTTTTTTCAGACTTTTTCCAATCAACGAAATAATTGTTCCCATAATCGGAAAAACCAAAATAGCGAAAATTGTTAATTGATAGCTAACTGTAAATAATACTACAACGAAAAAGATAATCATAATTGGTGAACGTATGATTTCTACGACTGAATTTAAAATATTAGATTCAACCTCATTTACATCACTAGAAATACGATTTAACATATCTCCTTTTCGTTTTTCAGTAAAATAAGCAACTGGCAAATCAATAATTTTGTTATGAATATCAACACGTAAATCACGTGTCACACCCGAACGTAAATCTACCAAACAAGTTTCTGAAAGAAAACTGAAAATATTTCGAAATAAAAATGCAATAATAAATATCACACACGAAATCGCTAACACATAAACTGGTCCTTGAGTTTGAGAAAGCTCATTCATATAATAAGCTGAATAATCTGAAAAAAATTGTTTCAGATTACCCAAATCACCAGAATAAATAGGTTTTGCGATAACTCCAGTTGTTTTTTCACCAAACAAAACACTCAAAATTGGCATCATAAAAGCCAATGCAATTACATTGAAAAGTGCATAGAGTAAATTGAATATAATCGCTGTAACAAACGAAGTTCTATATGGTTTTGCGTATGAGAACGCTCTTTTAATTAAACTCATTGATGTATTTTAGAAAATCAAAACCTTAGTTTTGAAGTTACAAATTTACGTAAAAAAAATAATGACTATTCTTTTAGAAATAGTCATTATAGAGTAAAATTTTGTGGGTTTGATTACTCAGAGTAACCTTTTCGTTTTTGTTTTGATTTTTATTTAACTCGTTGCCAAGTTTGCGTTCTTCCTACAAGAGAAATCCCGATAAAACCTCTTACGTCTAATTTATCATTTCCGTTAAGAGACATTTTTGCTTTGTATTCCTTTCCACTATTAGGATCAATGATTTTTCCACCATTCCATTCTTTTCCATCTTTTTTAAGACCAGAAAGAATTTGCATTCCTAAAATTGGTTTATTTTTTAATGCTCCTGAACAATCTGTACATTTTGCATCTTCTTTTCCTTTCGTTAAAATCTTAGTGACTTTACCATAAAGTTTTCCATCTTTCTCGAAAATCTCTACGTAAGACTTCGCCTGTTTTGTCTCATCATCAATTGTTTTCCAAGTTCCTATTGGTGATTGCGCATACATTAAAGATGTCAACATAAAGAATAATCCGAATAAAATTGATTTTTTCATATTTTTATCCTTTAAAATTTATTTCACTAAAATAACTATTTTTTAGTGTAAATAAAACACTACGCTTTATTTTTTATAAAAATAATCTCTTTTAAACATAAAAATTCATTTATAACATTAATTATCAATCATTTAATTCAATAAATATTTTTAAATAAATAATTATAAATTTTATTCATAAAAGTCAAAATAGTGTATTATTATGCTTACATAGCAATAATAAAAACGAAGGCATTTTTATGGTTTTTGTCATTTTTATGACAATTTCTTCTTCAAGAATAAAAAAATGAATACATTTGTCTACTATTTTTATAGAGTTTATAGATTGAAGAATGAATCAGCTTACGAAATACAGTTTACCATTTAGAAAACAAGAAGTAGAACCTTTGATAGAATCCATTATTTATGATGAGATTTTTCAACAACCAAATCCTTTGTACAAGAAAGAAGATTTACTCAATCAATTCAATTCTATTTTGTTAAAAATTGTTCCTGAGGAGAAATCGAATCAAATTAGTTTATATTTTTTTGAACAATTTGCACAACTTAGACAAGAATTAGAGGAACTAATTTTTGTTTTTTATGCAAATGATCCTGCATCTAAATCGGAAATTGAAATCATTTTAGCCTATCCTGGTTTTTTTGCAATTGCAATTCATCGTTTAGCACATATTCTCTACAATTTAAATACGCCTATTCTTCCTCGTTTTTTTTCCGAATATGCACATTCTAAAACTGGAATTGATATTCATCCTGGTGCTTCAATTGGAAAAAACTTTTATATCGATCATGGTACAGGAATTGTCATTGGAGAAACAACATTGATTGGTGATAATGTGAAAATTTACCAAGGCGTAACATTAGGAGCGTTTTATGTTTCGAAGAATTTGGCTAATAAAAAACGTCATCCAACAATAGAAAATAATGTCACAATTTATGCTGGAGCAACTATTTTGGGAGGAACAACAATTATTGGAAAAAATTCTGTAGTCGGCGGAAATGTTTGGATTACAGAAAGTATAGAAGAAGATTCTGTTGTCTATCAAGAGAATCAACCACAAATAAAAAAACAAAAAAAAGAACAACATATCAATTATATCATCTAAAACCTTACAACAATGATTTACAATAATGTATTAGAAACCATAGGAAATACACCAATTATTAAACTGAATAAATTATTTCCTAACCATAACGTTTATATTAAAGTAGAAAAACAAAATCCGGGTGGATCAATAAAAGATCGTATTGCTTTGGCAATGATTGAAGATGCTGAAAAAGCTGGAATTTTAAAACCTGGAGGAACAATTATAGAACCTACTTCGGGTAATACAGGAATTGGCTTATCATTTGTTGCGGCTGTAAAAGGTTACAAAATGATTATCACAATGCCAGAATCGATGTCAATTGAACGTCGTAAAATTATGGAAGCTTATGGTGCTGAATTTGTTTTAACTCCAAAAGAATTAGGAATGAAAGGCGCTATTGCAAAAGCACAAGAATTAGCCGAAACAATAGAAGGCGCTTGGGTTCCGCAACAATTTGAGAATAATTCGAATCCGACAGTCCATTACAATACAACAGCAAAAGAAATCCTTGAAGATTTTCCACAAGGAGTTGATTATTTAATTACAGGAGTTGGAACAGGCGGACATCTTTCTGGAATTGGAAAAGCATTAAAAGAAGTTAACTCTTCAACAAAAGTTATCGCTGTAGAACCAACAGATTCTCCTGTCATTTCAGGAGGAAATCCTGGTCCACACGCGATTCAAGGAATTGGAGCAGGATTTATTCCTACTAATTTAGATACTTCAATCGTTGATTCTTCTACTCAGATTACAAAAGAAGAAGCATTTGAATTTGCAAAAAAAGTGGCTAAAGTAGAAGGTATATTTGTCGGAATTTCTACAGGTGCTTCATTGGCTGCAGTTGCTAAAACTTTGAATGAAGTAGACAAAAACACGAAAATATTAACTGTCAACTACGATACTGGCGAACGCTATTTATCAGTAGAAGGTTTATTTTAAATACTATAAAAATTTTTAAACGAAAGGAGATATTGACAAAATGTCTCCTTTTTTTATTCAACAAAGTCAAAAAGTCAGTTTTTAGGTTTTATTTCTACTTTGGAATTTTTTTTGATGAAATACACCAAACAAAACCAATATAAAAAACTAAAAACCAATGGATTTTAATCAATTTACAATAAAGGGTCGTGAAGCGATTCAAGCAGCGCAGCAAATTGCAGTTGCACAAAAAAATCAAGCAATAGAACCAGCTCATATTTTAGGTGGAATGATAGATGTTGATGAAAACGTGTTATCATTAATCTTAGAAAAACAAGGTGTAAAAATGGATATGTTGAAACCTGAGTTGGATTTAGAAATCAATAAATATCCAAAAATAGAAGGTCAACAAGGAAATCATCTTTCCAATTCATCTAACCAAATTTTGCAATCTGCACAAGAAATTGCAAAAGAGATGAACGATGATTTTATCACCTTAGAGCATTTATTATTAGGTATAATCAAGAATGTATCGCCTGTAAGTCAATTATTAAAAAATAGAGGTGTAACATTCGACAACACAAAAAAATTAGTAACAGAATTGAGAAACGGAGAAAGAGTAACTTCTGAAAACGCGGAAGGAACATATAATTCATTAAACAAATACGCTAAAAACTTAACAGATTTAGCAAAAGAAGGAAAATTAGATCCTGTAATTGGACGTGATGAAGAAATTCGTCGTGTTTTACAAATTCTATCACGTCGTACAAAAAATAACCCAATCCTTATTGGTGAACCAGGTGTTGGTAAAACCGCTATAGCAGAAGGTTTAGCACATCGTATCATCAATGGAGATGTTCCTGAAAATCTTTTGAATAAACAAATTTTTTCATTGGATATGGGAGCTTTGGTTGCTGGTGCAAAATACAAAGGTGAGTTCGAAGAGCGTTTGAAAGCCGTTGTGAAAGAAGTAACCGCTTCGAATGGAGAAATAATTTTGTTCATCGATGAGATTCACACGCTTGTTGGTGCTGGCGGCGGCGGAGAAGGTGCAATGGATGCTGCAAATATCTTGAAACCTGCTTTGGCTCGTGGCGAATTACGTTCGATTGGTGCTACAACTTTGAATGAATATCAAAAATATTTTGAAAAAGATAAAGCTTTAGAACGTCGTTTCCAGAAAGTAATGGTAGAAGAACCAGATGAAGAATCGGCTATTTCTATTTTGCGTGGAATCAAAGATAAATACGAGCAACACCATAAAATTGGAATTAAAGACGAAGCAATTATTGCGGCTGTAAAATTATCAACACGTTATATTACAGATCGTTTTTTACCAGATAAAGCCATCGATTTGATGGACGAAGCAGCTTCTAAGTTGAGAATGGAAATGAATTCTAAACCAGAAGATTTAGATAAATTAGATCGTAGAATTATTCAATTAGAAATCGAAATTGAAGCGATAAAACGCGAAAATGACGAGAAAAAATTGAATCTTTTAAAAGAAGAATTATCTAATCTTCAAGATGAAAGAAATCAATTGAATTCGAAATGGGAAGCGGAAAGAAATCGTGCCGATGAAGTTCAAGATTTAAGAAAATCTATCGAAAATATCAAATTCGAAATTGAGCGTGCAAAACGAGATTACGACTATGCAAAAGCTTCCAAATTAGAGTTTGAAGATTTAGTTAATGCAAAAAATAATTTAGAAGAAGCTGAACATAATCTAGAAGAAAATAAACAAAATAAACTGGTAAAAGAGTTTGTTGATGCGGATGATATTGCAGAAGTTGTATCGAAATGGACAGGAGTTCCGGCTCAGAAAATGATGCAATCTGATCGCGAAAAATTATTGAATTTAGAAAACGAATTACACAAACGTGTTTTAGGTCAAGAAGAAGCAATTATAGCAGTTTCTGATGCCATTCGTCGTTCTCGTGCAGGTCTTAGTGACGAAGGAAAACCAATCGGTTCGTTCTTATTCTTAGGTTCAACTGGTGTTGGGAAAACTGAGTTGGCAAAAGCCTTAGCCGAGTTCTTATTCGATGATGAAAATGCAATGACTCGTATCGACATGTCCGAATATCAGGAGCGTCATGCAGTTTCTCGCTTGGTTGGGGCACCTCCGGGTTACGTTGGTTACGACGAAGGTGGTCAGTTAACAGAAGCGGTTCGTCGCCGTCCTTATTCAGTTATTTTGTTGGACGAAATTGAGAAGGCACATCCAGATGTTTTCAATATTTTGTTACAAGTTTTGGATGACGGACGTTTGACAGACAACAAAGGTCGTGTGGTTAACTTTAAAAATACGATTATCATTATGACATCGAATTTTGGTTCTCATACGATTTTGGATAAATTCTCAAACATTGACGAAAATAATGTGGCACAAGTTTATGATGAAACAAAAGATGTCGTTTTTGAGGAATTGAAACAAAACTTTAGACCAGAATTTTTGAATCGTATTGATGAAATTATTTTGTTCCGTCCATTGAGTGAAAATCAAATTTCTGGAATCGTGAATATCTATTTAAGCGGAGTTGCGAAGAAATTAGCACAACGCGATATTACATTAGATATTACGCCAGAAGCTGTCGATTATTTAGCAAGAAAAGGCTACGATCCTCAATTCGGAGCAAGACCATTGAAACGAGTTATTCAACAAGATGTATTAAATGAACTTTCAAAAGAAATTTTAAAAGGAACAATAAATGATAATGATGCGGTTTTAATCGATTATTTCGAAGAAAAACCTGGAGATAATAAATTAGTTTTCAGAACTAATCAATAAGTATTTTACGATTTTATTCATGTGTAAAAAATCCGCTCGTTGAGCGGATTTTTTTATTTCTTCTTTTTATAAAGCGGAACAGTGCTACACGCTTCACCAAACATTAACGAGCTTACAATTGGTTGTAAACGTTCAATTAACTGAATATAAGCCGATTCTGGCACAGGTTTGTGAGAGCAACCTTTCACTATTATTTTTCCATCAACATAATCTTCATAAGGCAAATGATCTACAATTTCTGTGTACAAAATCGTATCCAAATCTTGCAAACTTCCATGTACAATTCGTTTCGCAATTGGCGACAAATAGGTTGCAACCAACAAATAAGCCCAAGACGGAACAATCGCATCCGCAGTACACGTTAACGCTACATATTTATCTTGATATTGTGTCCAATCATGATTTTTAAGATTTTCTCTAAAATCCTTTTCTCTAAGAATCAATTCTTCATATAACCAATCTTTCAAGTCAAAAACAACACGATCTCCATCAGGATAATAATCCTGTAAATCAATTGTTACTAAACTACTATTGGCAACTTTATTTATAATTTCGTCTGACATTTTTCTTTGTTTGAAAGAGTAAATTTACGCAATAAAAAACATTGAAATCTACTCCACTTATAGATTTCTCCTATCTTTGTAAGAAGAAAAATGATTTCCATTGAAATACTATATCATTGCAGGTGAAGCTTCGGGCGATTTGCACGCATCGAACTTAATGAAAGAATTAAAATTAAAAGATCCACAAGCTGAATTCAGATTTTGGGGAGGAGATTTGATGCAAACGCAAGGCGGAACTTTAGTCAAACATTACAGAGATTTGGCGTTTATGGGTTTTGCTGAAGTTGTAATGAATTTGAGAACGATTTTAGGAAATATTTCGGTTGCTAAAAAAGACATCGAAGCTTATCAGCCAGATGCAGTTATTTTAGTTGATTATCCTGGTTTTAATCTCAGAATTGCTGAATTTGTAAAAAGTCTTGGAATTAAAATTTACTATTATATTTCGCCACAAATTTGGGCTTGGAAAACTGGTCGAGTTCATAAAATCAAAAAAGTTGTCGACAAAATGTTTGTGATTCTTCCGTTCGAAGAAGAATTTTATCAACGTTACAATTACAAAGTAGATTTTGTCGGAAATCCATTATTAGATTCGTTGAATAATCTTCCGCCAATTGATGAACAACAATTTAGAAAAGATCATAATTTAGACGAAAGACCAATTATTGCTTTACTTCCTGGAAGTCGAACACAAGAAATTAAAGTCAAATTACCTTTGATGCTTTCAGTGGAAAAAGATTTTCCCGATTATCAATTTGTTGTGGCTGGTGCACCATCTCAACCAATCGAAAATTATAAAAAAATTGCAGGCAACAACTTGAAAATTGTTGAGAATAGAACCTATGATTTATTACGAGTTTCTCATGCAGCCTTGGTTACATCAGGAACAGCAACATTAGAAACTGCTTTACTGAAAGTTCCAGAAGTTGTTTGTTACAAAGGAAATGCTATTTCGTACGAAATCGGAAAACGTGTTGTAAAAAACATTCGTTTTATTTCGTTGGTAAACTTGATTATGGACGAAGAAGTAGTGAAAGAGTTAATTCAATATGATTTAACTTACGAAAATATCAAACGAGAATTAGATTTAATTTTAAATTCTCCTAAACGTGAAAAAATCATGAAAAGCTACGAAGAATTGTATCATAAACTTGGTGGAATTGGCGCTTCAGAAAGAACCGCTTCACTAATTACTGAGGACTTAAAAAAATAATTAAAAAAAAGTAAAAGTTTGACGCAACCTTTTATTGTTTTTTTAATCTTGTAAGCTATAGATGTCATTCAGATCTAATTATTAAAATGTTTCAGGATTGACTTAATTAAAGTTTACACCTATTCTAACAAAGTAATCCTCTTGATTTTCAAGGGGTTTTCTTATTCTATATATTAATTTCTTATTCTTTCACGCAACCTTTTCTAAAATCTATATCTTATTTTTATAACGATTAAAACTCATACAATGAAATTAATGAAAAGATTAAGCATGTTTGCTTTGGTAGGTATTTTAGGTTTATCAACATTTAGTTGTTTAAATAATGATGACTCAGATTATATGAATTATGGTTTTTTAGCAACAACGGCAATTAATGTTCATGAAGACTCTATTCAGCCAGTAGGAAAAACTACAAATATTCGAGTAACGTACGAAAAAACAAATTCTTGTCAAAATTTTATTCAATTTAGCTCTTTACAAGGAAGTACAACTTTTAAACACAACATTGGTGTTTATGCAAGTCAAAGTAATGGAAACTGCACGCAAAATACTTCGTACGAAACAAAAACTTTGAAGTTTACACCTAAAGAAGCTGGTGAGTACACATTAAGATTTTGGACGGGAAATAAACCAAATTCAACTGAACCAATTTATGACTCAATTGTGTTAAATATCAAAGAAAAATAAAGTCCAATAAGTTTTGAATAGTGACTCTCTTGAAATTTTAATCAAGCAATGTCAAGAACAAAATAGAAAAGCTCAAGAAGAAATTTATGTTGAGTTTTCACCTGTTTTGTTCTCGATCTGTCTTCGTTATGCCGAAAATTATGAAGATGCGCAAGATATTTTTCAAGAGGGTTTTATTCATATCTTCAATAAAATAAATCAATTCAAATTCGAAGGATCTTTTGAAGGTTGGATGAAACGGATAATGGTAAATCTTAATTTAGAAAAACTAAAAAAGAAGAATAATTTACCTTTTGAAGATTTCGAAAATCTCATTATCACACAGGAAGATGACGACGAAGTTGAAGAAGATTTTGATTATCAACAGTTGTTAGAAGCCGTTCATAATCTTCCACCACAATATAGGCAAGTTTTTAACCTCTACGTTTTTGAAGAATATTCGCACCAAGAAATTGCAGAAATGCTGACCATTTCGGTTGGAACTTCAAAATCAAACTTATCAAGAGCACGAAATTTATTAAAACAAAAACTCAATCAATTAAAAACTGTCACAGAAGATGAACAAATTTGATCAACATATTAAAGATAAACTCTCGCAACCACAACTTCCTCCTTTGGATGCTTGGAAAAATATTCAGGAGAAATTAGACGAGAAAGAAAAGAAAAAACGAATCATTCCTTTATTTTATTGGATTGGTTCTACTGCGGCATGTTTAGTTGTGGGAATTTCTATCTATTATTTTAATCAAAATGATACAATTAACGTTAATCATATGCCGACTAATGAAGTTGTAAAAACAAAATCGACTTCTAAAGAATCTATCAAAAAAGATTGGAATAATATTGAACATACAAATGAAAAGTCTTTTGATAATAAGATTGTTTCTTCTGTAAAAAAATCTTCTAAATCAAATCAAAAAACAATTCAAAGTTCAAGTTCATATTTTGAAAATATAATTGGAGAATCAACTTTATTTTCGAATACAATTCCAAATCAAAAAGAAGATAAAACACTAGAATTATCTCAAAAGAATTCAACTCAAAAAGATAATTTTGTACAAAATAATTCTTCAATCAATCCAAAAAATGAAGTTTCTGAAAAAGAAACTAATCCTAAAATTTTAGAAGAAAAACCATTAGAATTAGTTCTTCAAGAAGAGGAAAAAAAGAAAGAGAAAGTAGAAATCAAACAGAAATCTCCACTTCTGACGATTTCTTCGTACATCAATCCAACAAAAGTGTTAGAATCAAAATCTATTTTAGCAAATGAATTTAATGATTACAACATCAAAAATAACATTACAGTTGCTTATGGCGCAAAAGTTTCTGTTCGATTAAATGATAAGATAAATGTTCGTTCGGGAATTGCAAAAGTTGAGTTGGAACAAAATACAACCAATATAAATTCGGGAATCAATACAGGTGTTTATGCACTTTCTGCAAGCATGCCAAAATCATCTAACAATATCACATATCATTCGAATATTCGAGTTGTAGGTGATAATATATCACATACAACAATGACCATGTTGTCTTCTGAAACCAATACTATGGAACAAAAAGTTCATTACATCGAAGTTCCATTAGAAGTTGAATATAAATTGGCAAGTTTTGATAAATTCAATATTATAGCAATAGCGGGAGGAAGTTATTTTGCTGTAACGAAAAATTCTATTTCATTAGCTGATACTAATACAAGATCAAATTATAAATTAGGCGAAGCAAATAACTTAAATAATTCGAGTTATAGCGCTAACGCTGGAGTTAAGTTAGAGTATAATTTATCAAATAAATCAAGTATAAATTTGGAACCAAATTATAGATATATGCTAAATCCATTGAAAAATGTAGATGCTAAAAATCCTTCTTTATTAGGATTGAATATAGGTTTTTCAATTAAATTTTAACAAAAAAAGACGAAGATTATTCTTCGCCTTTGTTATTGTTTAATTTGATTACAATTGTATTATTTTCTTCAGTCATATCCACTTTGGCTTCCTCAAAAGTTGGCTCACGCAAAATAGGATCTAAATTCTTAGAAAAACCATACGGTTCTTTACGCACACCCAAAAAACTTTTATCAAGCTGTTTATTATTGTTCGTATCCAAATACACTTTTACCGCATAAAATGTTGGCTCAATATCTTTAAAAACCGTTTCATACTTGTCTATATCAGCAACTGGAACGTACAATTTTTTGAATGCATTTTGACCTTTTGTATAATTTTCTACATTTCTATAAAACTCTATAGCCAAATTTCCTTTCATTTTCTTAAGGTTTGTGATTGATAGTTTTACATCAATTTGAGCCATTGCCATTTGAGTAAAAAATAACACAATTAATATAAGAATCTTCTTCATTTTTTTATTTTTTTAATCAATTCATTTACAAATAATTAAAACCTACTATTTGTAAAAAAATTTATAAATTATTAGGATGAAAAAGTATCTCTTTTTTACCCTAACAATTTGTTTCTCAATCGGAATAATTTTATCCGAATTATTAATTCCTGCTACAAATTTACGAATTATATTTTTTTCATTAATTATTCTACTTTTTATCTCTTTGTTAAAAAATAATAATCGTCAAAATATAATCACTTTTTTAGGCATTTCGATGATTTTAGGCTATTATATTCATCAAAATTATAATAGACATTCAAAAATTGATTTCGAATCTGTTTCGAGAATTCATTTACTAAAAGTCGTTTATAGTTCTAATTCTACCGAAAAATATACCAATTACGTTGTAAAAGATATTGAAACGAATGAGCAAATTTTACTTCATATCAAACCTCAACAACAAATTTTATATCCCAATGATGAAATCATAATTTTAGGAGAAAAAAGAGAAATCCAAGAACCGTTAAATCCATATCAATTTGATTATAAACGTTTCTTAAACAGAAAACGAATTTATTCTCAAATCTTTACAAATGAAATTATTTCTATTCACAAAGAAGGAAATGGATTTCGAAATTGGGTTGCCAAATCGAAAGTCAAGATTCGAAAAGAACTAACAGAACAAGGTTATTCCCTTGAAAGTAGAGCGATTATTTCGTCTATGCTTTTGGGTGATAGAACAGAGCTTTCGCAAGAACTCAATCAAAGTTATGTAGCAACAGGAGTTGTGCATATTTTATCCATTTCTGGTTTACATGTGATGATGATTTACATGATTTTACAATTCGTTTTACAACCATTATTAAAGCTAAAACAAGGTCGAAAAATTAGAATAATTATTAGCTTAATATTTATCTGGATCTTTGCTTTTTATGTCGAATTACAACCGCCAGTTTTTCGTTCTGCGTTGATGATTACCATTTATTATATTAGCGAATTACTCAACCGACCAAAAAATATTTTTCACACACTTTCACTTTCTGCTTTTATCATTCTAGTTTTTCAACCTAATTATTTGTTTGATGTTGGCTTTCAATTGAGTTTTTCAGCGGTCTTTTTCATTGTTTGGCTCAATCCAATTTTTGAGTATTATTGGAAAGTTAAAAATAGTTTCCTGAAGAAAATCAAGATTATGATTGAAACAAGTTTATCTGCTCAATTAGGAACTTTACCAATTTCGGTCTTGTATTTTAATCAATTTTCAGGATTGTTTTTATTTGGAAATTTAGTCTTGATTCCTGCTTCCTTTTTTATGATTTGTGGCGGAATAATTAGTATTCTTCTCATCATTTTCGATCTTAATATTCCAATCTATACATGGATTTTCAATCATTTTATCTATTACTCAAATCAATATATTTATTGGTTAGCGAACTTCAAGTTTATTGCAAAAGATGTTTACATCAGTTTATTTACCGCAATTTTGATTGGCGTTATTTTATATGCATCAAAACCATTGTTCCTAAAAAAATCTAAACTAGCATTATTTGTTTGTTTAATTTCTTTATTTCTAATTCAAGTGGAACGATTTCACCAAATTAATCAACTCAATCATTCGAATGAATTAATCGTTTTTAATCAATACAAGAATAGTATTATCGGCATAAGAAATCAACGAAGTTTAAGCATTTTAAGTGAAAATCCTTTAGATGAAAAAACATATAATTTTACGATTAAACCATATAAAATCCACGAAAGAATAAAAGATGTTAGTTTCTACTCTTATGATTCAGACTTTAAACATCAACATTTTATCAAACATCCAAATTCTATTGAAACGAAGTCATTTAAGCTCTTATTAAATGAAGAACATTCTGATATTCCTTTTTATGTGTTAATTCATCAATCAAATCTTTATCCTTTCGAAAATAATGAAAATTTAAAAAGGGTAATTGCTGATGCCAGCAACTACCCTTCTATTGTTACAGAACTCGAAAAAACTTCTGATTCTGTTTTATGGAAAACCTCTCAACAAGGTTATTTCTCGATTAAATTTTAATATCGTTTATGAAATCTGTTGAACTACGATAACCCAAAACGACTTTGTTGATATCTCCTTTTCCGTTCATCAAAACAGTTGCAGGATAACTCAATTGTCCGTTTGTAAAGGCATATGCCATATAATTCGCTTTAGCAGGCGCAATATATGTGTACTGAATTCCCATAAATTTTACCATATCCTTTGTTTCTGCATCAAATTTTACCGCAATGTAATTTTTGTTTACATAATCTGCGACTTTATTATCTGTAAAAGTTTCTTTGTCCAAACGCTTACAGAATCCACACCAAGTTGTATAAAAATTAATCAATACAGGTTTTTCTGGATGTGCTTTTATTTCCTTTGTTGCTTCGTCTAATGATAACCATTTAATTTCTTGTCCGAAAAGAAATGATGATAAAATTAGGGCAGCGATTGCTAAGCTTGATTTCATAAATTTCAATCTTTATTATTTAACTCCGTGCATCAATTTCTTCATAACTGGATTTAATGCGATAACGATTAAACCTGCTACAATTGGTACAATTGTAAAAATTAAGAAGAAAGTTGATAACGAATATTCTTTTGTAATATTTTCGATTTGACCTCCTAAAATGGCTGCCAATTTGTTACCAATTGCAATTGCAAGGTACCACATTCCGAACATAAATGCAATCATACGTGCTGGAACTAATTTTGATACGTACGAAAGTCCAACTGGAGATAAACAGAGCTCGCCCAATGTATGGAACAAATAAGCTAATACTAACCAGATGATAGAAACGCGAACGCCTTCTGAAATTCCGTAAGAACCGAAAGCTAAGAATCCGAATCCGATTGCCATAATGATTAATCCTAAACCATATTTTACAGAAGCTGATGGGTTGTATTTAGAATCCCAAACACGAGAAACTAATGAAGCTAATGCAATGATGAAGAAAGAGTTTAATGTAGAGAACCAAGAAACGGTAATTTCTACTTGAGAATCTTTAATTTCTGCTACTTTCGCAGGAACAACTTCAGATGGTTTGTTTTGATTTTTATATTCAGTATCTAATTTCACTAAACTTTCTGGAGAAACTAATACAAATTTATCTCCTTCTTTGTGAATGCTAATATCTGAACCTTTTGTTAAAGCGTCTTGAGAAGCTAAATTAATTGTTTCAGTAACAATTTTATCTGTAGAATTTGCAACATAAGAAGCCGTAACTGGTGTTTTATCAAAAACAGGTTGACCTTCTTCGTTCATCACTTGTTTACCAGAGTCGTCTAATTTAGCCGTTTCAATTGCTTGGTAAGAAACATCGTAAGAGTGAGAAGTCCAGTTATAGTTTAACATCCAAATTGCAGCAGCCCAAATTCCTAAGAAAGTAAACGCTAAAACAACATTAGATAAAGCCGCTTTTTTAAATGTTTGTTTTGCTAATAAAATCAATACATACGAGATGAACAATAATGGAACAACTGTTAATAATGTATTGAAAACGTTGAATGCCATTGCAGCACCTCCAATTAAGTTACGTTCTGTATTATCACGCGCAAAGATTACTAATGATGTAGCTCCTTGTTCGAAAGACATCCAGAAGAAGATAACGAAGAAAGCAAAAATAATTACCGCAATCATACGATCACGAACCACTTTTGTATAATTTGCCAAACGACGAATTACCACAAAGAAGAACAAGAATAATGCTACTAAAATAACGACATTTTGTCCTGATAATCCTCCGATAGAGAATGGGAATAAGTTAATTCCACCAATTGCATTTAACGGATCATTGAACGCATATCCTAATCCTAAAAGCGTCATAATAACGATCAATACTTGATCTAATACTGTAAAAGGATTTGGTTTTTCTCCTGGTTCGTATTTTGGTGTATCATCATCAGCAGTAATTTGATTTCCTGTTTTTGAAGGAACTTCACCAATATGCCCAAATAATGGTTTTGCTAACCAGAACTGTAATGTTCCTAATAACATGAAGATTCCAGCTAAACCGAATCCCCAGTGCCATCCTACTTTTTCTGCTAAGAATCCACATAACATCATTCCGAAGAATGCACCAGCGTTAACTCCCATATAGAAGATTGTGTAAGCACCATCTTTTTTCTCTGGGAAATCTTTATACATTTCTGATAAGATTGATGTCATGTTTGGCTTAAAGAATCCTGTTCCAATTACCAAACATCCTAATCCTAAGTATAAAAATAATGGAGTGTCAAAGGCCATAAAAGCGTGACCTAACGTCATAATTATCGCCCCTACAACTACTGCCCATCGATAACCTATGTATTTATCGGCAATAATACCTCCAAAAATAGGCGTAATGTATAGTAACATTGCGTAGGTTCCGTATAAAGCGGTTGCCTTTTCAATAGACCATTCCCAGCCTGGATTTAAACCAATAACTGCAGCTGTTAAAAACTGAATTAATAAAACGCGCATTCCGTAGAATGAAAAACGCTCCCACATCTCTGTAAAGAAAAGCACGAACAACCCTGACGGATGCCCAAGTACTTTTGAATCAAAGAAATTTTCTGATTTTGAACTCATGTTTGTTTGTTAAAAGTATTTCTTAAAAGTTATTTTACGTCTTGCATTAATTTGCGAATTAATGGGGATAAAGCGATTAATAATACACCTGCAATTAAAGCGTATATTCCCAAATCTTTGTAGCCATCAGTATAGGCAATCAATTTTGACATTAAAGTTCCTCCTGTATTTGCTTCAGACATTTCTGCTCCAATTTTCCCTGCAAAAAACTGACCAAAAGCACTTGCTAAAAACCACATCCCCATCATCATTCCAAATAGTTTTTGAGGAGATAGCTTCGTTATAATTGACATACCGATTGGACCTAAACATAACTCTCCTAGAGTAATTACTAGCCAAGTAAAAGTGAATAAATTAAGAGATGATTGTCCTGTATCGTTTACAAAGAATCGTAAAGAATAAAATAAAAAGAATCCTAATGATAAGAATAAAAACCCTATTCCGAATTTAATAATTGTATTAGGTTCTATTTTCTTTTTAGCTAACCATATCCATAACAATCCTGCTAATGGACTTACTATGATTATAAAAAATGAATTAGCACTATTATTAATAATATTTGGATCAATTTCGAAGAATAGTAAATTATGTACTAAGTTATCTTTTGCGAAAAGAGATAAAGAACCTCCACTTTGTTCATAAATAACATTAAAAATCAAATACATAACAATAAAAATAAAAGCTGCTAAAACTTTTTTCTTATAACTATTATTTAATTTTAATATCTCGAATCCTAAATACAAAAGCGCAGCAATACCAATTCCGTACATAAAATAATCGGTTAAATCACTTCTATGAATTAAGAAATATATTAAAGGTAATATAACTATTGCACCAACGTAAACAGCTGTTTCTTTAAAAGTCCTTTTTTGTATACTATCTTTTTCTAATGGAGTGTTTCCTATAGGTTCTAAACTTTTTTTAGTAGCAAAATAAGTTATCAAACCAATCACCATTACAATTGCTGCTGCTAAGAAACATAAACTCCAAGAGTAATATTTTCCCAAATAAACACACAAAGCACCTCCTAAAAGACCTCCTATATTTATTCCGGCATAAAACATTCCATAACCTGCATCACGTCTTACATCTCCTTCTTTATACAATTCACCTACCATTGATGATATATTGGGTTTAAAAAAACCTGTTCCTATAATGGTGCAGGTAATTCCTACATAAAACATTGTATGAGGATCATAGGCAATGATTAAATTTCCGATGACCATAAAAAGACCTCCAAAAACTAAAGACTTTTTGAAACCTAATATTTTATCAGCGAAAATACCTCCAATAAATGTAAATGCATAAATAAATGCTTGTATTGCGCCATATTTCAAATTAGCATCTTTTTCTAAAAGACCTAGTTGGTCTGTCATAAAAATTGCTAAAACACCTCTCATACCGTAGAAACAAAAACGTTCCCACATTTCTATCGTAAACAAATACCAAAGCTGTTTGGGATATTTTCCTTCAAAGTTTTGTATTTGATCCAACGTTAATTTTTGACTCATGATTTTTTAACTATGCACTAATATATCCTTTAGATTTTATTAGCAATCAACGAAAGTAAAAAAAACCTCCGACAATGCAGAGGTTTTTTTTATTTAATGTATGATTTTTGTCAATTTGAATAATGTTTCATCTTATTCATTGGCGTATTCTAATAAATACAGCTTTTTTCTTACAAATTCTTCTTGATAAAGTTTGTCATTTTACGGTAAAGCTGAATACGCGTGTTTCCACCATAAATCCCGTGATCTTTATCTGTATAAATGGCCATATCAAAATCTTTGTTCGCTTGTACCAAAGCTTCTGATAATTCGAATGTGTTTTGTGGATGCACATTATCATCAGCAGAACCAGAAATTAATAAGAAATTACCTTTCAACTCGTTTGCATAATTAATTGGTGAATTGTCATCATAACCAGATGCATTTTCTTCTGGTGTACGCATAAAACGCTCTGTATAAACAGAATCATAATAACGCCAGTTTGTTACAGGAGCAACAGCAATCGCCGCTTTGAACACATCATTTCCTTTGAATAATACATTCGAAGCCATGAATCCTCCATAAGACCAACCCCAAATTCCGATACGAGATTTGTCCACATAAGGTAATTTACCAATTTCTTTTGCCGCAGCAATTTGATCTTCTACCTCATATTTTCCTAATTGTAAATACGTTTGCTTCTTGAAATCTTCTCCTTTGTATCCCGTTCCACGACCGTCAACACAGAAAACGATATAACCTTCTTGTGCCAACATCATGTGCCAATAATCATTTGAGTTGAAATACGCATTATTTACATTCTGAGAACCTGGTCCAGAATATTGATACATCAAAACTGGATATTTTTTGGTTGGATCAAAGTTTTTTGGTTTGATTACGTAAGCATTTAATTCGTTTCCTGCTGTCGTTTTCAACACAAATAATTCTTTTGTTCCAATATTATCTGTAGTCAATTTATCTTTTAAAGAAGTATTGTCAACGATAACACCCAAATCTTTTCCAGATTTAGATTCAACCAAACTAATTGTTTTTGGAGTTGTTGTATTCGAAAAAGTATTAATGAAATACGTAAAATTCTTACTGAAAGCAGCCGAATTTGTTCCATTATTTTTCGTCAACATTGTTGTTTTCTTACCATCTAAACTAACCGAAGAAATTTGTCTTTCTGTCGAAATACGTTTTCCATTATTTGAGTTTGATTGATAATAAAGTGTTTTATTACCAGGATTATACCCATAGTAATTCGTTACCTCCCAATCTCCTTTCGTCACTTGGTTAATTAGCTTTCCGCTATCTGCATAATGGTAAATATGGTTATTTCCATCGCGCTCAGAAGTCCATAAGAACGAATTATCTGCTAAAAATTCTAATGTTAAATTATCCGTTTCTATCCACGCTTTATTTGTTTCAGTAAATAATTTATTTACTTTTTTCGTGTTGATATCATAAAACGAAACATCTACATTATTTTGATGACGGTTAGACGTTACAACCGTTAATAAATTCGCTTTTGAAGAGAACTTAATTTTCGGAATGTAATAATTCTGAACTCCGCCTAAATTAACATTTGCAGTTGAGTTATTCTTCGTATCAAAAACATGTAACGAAACTTCCGAATTGTCTTGTCCTGCTTTTGGATATTTGTAACGTAATTCTTGTGGATAAAGATTATTGTGGTAAATCGGAATATTAATTTCTTTGACTTTCGATTCGTCAAAACGAACATAAGCCAAAGACGTTCCATCAGCATTCCAATCAAAATTTCTTACAAAACCAAATTCTTCTTCATAAACCCAATCATTAATCCCGTTGATAATATTATTCTTTTTACCATCAGTCGTAACTTGCGTTACCTTGTTCGACTTTAAGTCTTGAATGTATAAATTATTCTCAAAAGCAAAAGCTACCTTAGAAGCATCTGGCGAAAACAAAGGCTCTTGAATTCCTTTTCCATCAAATAACAATACTTTCGATTTTGTTTGTGTATCATACACTTCAAACTTTGCTGTAAACGAATGGCGATAAATTTGGTGCGAATTAGTTTGCAATAAAACGTAACGCTCATCAGAACTAAATTCATAACCTTCAAACTTTCCAGGAACGACAACTACATCAGAAGTCTGACCTTTTTTCAATGTCGATTCATACGAACGTTTTACCAATCCGTCTTTTGTCAGAATAGTATAATTTTCTCCATCGTTCAATGAGTTCACACCGTACAAAGAATTTTCGCGGTATTTTCCGCCATATATCCCTTCAATGGTTATTTGTTGTGCATAAGAATAAGCACCCATCGCAAGGATAGCCAAACTTAAAATAAATTTTTTCATATTAATTTTCTAATCATGTGAGTTCAAACAATCAAATATAAACAATTCTATTTTCTCAAATAACACATTTCCTCGAATAATCGATTATAATCGTTCATATAAACAAAAAACTATTCTCTATTTTATTTTAAACAATTTACAGATAATCGTATTTTATCATTTTTATCAAGAATATTATTAATTCAATCAAAACAATTTAAAATAATCAAATAGTTATAATATAATCATTTAAACAATACAAATCACATTTTTTGCAAAAAGTGTCCACAAATGTCCGGTTTTGTCCACATTTGTCCACTTCTGTCCTCCAATATTTTTATCAATAATAGATTTAGGTTAATCTTAATTCTTCTACAAACCTTTGTGTATCTATGTTTCGGCTTATCTCCAAAAACAGCTCATTTTACTCTTGTTCGACCATCGTTCGACCTTTGTTCGACCGTCCTTCGACGAACTTGCGGAAAAATGCACCTTTGCGAGGACAATGGTCGAAGAACGGTCGAAGAAAACACGAATAAACTCTATAGAGAGTTATAAAAAAAATAATAACGTTGCAGTAAAAAATTAGTACGAAAGAAAAATAATTTTGTCTGATATGAATACCTTCACTCAACGATTAAATGCTTCTTTCAGAGCATTTTAAATTACAAACTTGTTTGTTCAAAACTGCACTCTCACGCAATCAGTGTTTTAACCTAAAAATCTTTGGTGTATAATAATGATTATGTTTAATAGACCTTAATAATGTAAATATTGTTTATTTTCTATTTGAAAAATGATTTCTTATTCCTTTCATCATGTTAAGATAAATAAGTCTTATACCTTTTCTTATACTGTATTTTTTTTAGGATTTCCAAATCAAGATGAAACAAATGATGGAAGAAGAATGAATTGACAAACGAACACAGTTGCCAATACTTTTATTCAACACGTAATAGGGTCGATTAATAAACTAATTTTATCAATTTGATAGATATAAAAAAAGGATTTTTAAAACAAAATCCTTTTTATAGGCAATATCCAAAAAACTGT
>NZ_DFRA01000044.1:0-7886 GCF_002378465.1 Empedobacter sp. UBA3475
AATACAAATGCACTACCGGTATATTTATAAAAAAGATTATTTATGTGTCAAGTTTATGCTGATGTCACGTTTTGTACGTGTTCTGATTTTGATTCAGATACTATTGAAAAACTGAATCATCATTGGATCTTATACCGTTATAATGAAAAATTAGACGTAGTAATTGTCGGCGAAATAATGTTAGATGATGTTATTAAAAAGTATAATCCAAATAATTTGGTTGAACTTGTACTAAAAAAACTAAATAACAATACGCTGTTTGATAAATCAATTGATTTTGAAGACAAAGATCGGTTACACGTTTCGATTGAATTGAATCAAGTAAACCTAAACTATGGGTTCGAATATGAAGCTAATAGTTGGTCAGAAATTGAAT
The DNA here is from genome assembly GCF_002378465.1 of Empedobacter sp. UBA3475. Classification (NCBI taxonomy): domain Bacteria; kingdom Pseudomonadati; phylum Bacteroidota; class Flavobacteriia; order Flavobacteriales; family Weeksellaceae; genus Empedobacter; species Empedobacter sp. UBA3475. The sequence continues at coordinate 377 of NZ_DFRA01000044.1, forward strand.
ATGATTATTTTACTTGGGCGAATAGTTACGAAGAAAAAAATGGAGGAGAGGTAAAGCTTTACGAATTGTTATAAATTTATAAAATGAGCCGATTAGCATAAATAATCGGCTCATGTTTTTTAATAATGTAATTTTTTTTCCTTTAGTAAAACCTTTTTCGCGAAAGAAATTGTATTTTCATTTTTAATGATTGAATAGTCAATTTCTCTTGATTCGAATTGATTAGTTAGTGCTTTTAGAAAGTGAGCTCGTGCAGCAACCCATCCAGTATTACCCACCTCTTTATTGAAGGAGTTAATTACTTCTTGATCTGAAAGTGAAATCAAGTTTTTTTCAAATTTTTCAGTTAAATTTTCCATTGTTTTGATACTTTAATTTATTAAACAGTATCAATCATTAAGAATAAAGGGAGTAACAATTTTTTGACTGAACAGCCCTCATCGCTTTACCACCGTGGTTTGTTAAACTCGGTTGGTGTACCTTATGTACTCTTGATGATTGAATCTTTTATAAAAGTATTAATTATGATTTAATATTCAAAATTAATTTAATTCCTCTTATGCCTCACCAAATCAGTTACAACTCCCAAAATAATGACAACATCTTCATCTTGTAATTGAATACAATTTTTGTATTTCGGATTAAGAGAAATCAATTGTTTGTTGATGGCATCATAACGTTTGAACGTGTATTCGGAATTGTTGACCGATACTACAATATCATCATGATGTCTGGGTTCGATATCAGATCGAATGATAAGTAAATCACCTTTCAGATATTCAGGATACATACTTTCGCCACCCACACGATTAAGATAAGTTGCTTCGGGATGATTCAGTAAAATTTCATCTAAACTAATATTATTTTGTACAAAATCAGCAGCAGGAGAGGGGAAGCCAGCCGAAACATCACCAAAAAATTGAACAAATCGTTTTTCACCATCTGTTTTGATAGGGATATTGATTAACTCTTCCGAGAATTTAGGAACTTGAATAAACTGTACCATTTAATAAACATTTAAAATATCTGTAAATCTTGTTGTGTAGCAAGGCGACAAACGTTCTTGCTTCATTTTCCATTTTCTACGCACATCTTGCGAAGCTAATTTTAGCATATGATCGCCATAACTTGCATTTAATTGATCCATCACACTCATCAACGCTTTATGTTTTGGACAATCTTCGTGAAATAAATTCATCTGTGCTTGATTATCGGGCGTAATAGCCGAAACAATAACGCCAGCTTTTTTATAATCAGGAACTTTTCCTTCTGCAGGCACCAATTTATCCAATAAAAATAAAGCAGATTTGGACAAAACAATGCTCGAATTCGAATCAAAATCTAAGGTTGTACTTAAAGAATTTGAAACAAAAGATTGTTTTTCATCAAAACGATTGGTCATCACAAAAACAGTAATAATGTTGCATTTTGATTGTTCTTTTCTAAGCTTTTCGGCACAAGAAACAGCAAATGTAGAAACACGCTCTTTCAGATTTTCATAATCATTGATTGTTTTCTCAAAACTTCGAGTTGTGGCAATTGATTTTTTGCGTTGAACTTCATCTAATTTTAAGACGCTTTCGCCTAATAATTCCTTTTTCAAACGCAATTCTACGATGGAGAAATTTCGTTTAATGTATTCATCACTCAATAATGTAAAATCATACGCGTTTTTACAACCAATAAAAGCTAAACGTTTAGCTAAACGTCGCCCAATTCCCCAGATATCCTCACATTTTAACCATTTTAAGGCTTTGTTTATTTTCTCTTTCGAATCAATCATATAAACACCATTATGATGTTTCGGAAATTTCTTTGCTATTCGATTCGCCACTTTAGCTAAAGCCTTTGTAGGAGCAATACCAATACAAACTGGAATTTTGGTAATGGTATATATTTTTTGTTTAATTTCTTGGGCGTAATTTACCAAATCATAGTTATCAAAGCCTTTGAAAAGAAGAAAAGATTCATCAATCGAATAAATTTCAATATCAGGACAATACGACTTCAAAATAGTCATCACGCGATTACTCATATCCGCATATAAAGCATAATTTGAAGAGAAAACATTGATTTTATTTAATCTAAAATTATTCTCGTATTCAAAAGCAGGAGCACCCATTGGAATGCCCAAATCTTTGGCTTCATTAGAACGTGCAATTACACAACCATCATTGTTAGAAAGTACCACAACAGGCTTTCCATTCAGCGTTGGATTAAAAACTCGTTCGCACGAGGCATAAAAATTATTGCAGTCAACTAAAGCATACATCATGTTACAAAGTTGAGCAAATAAAGCGCTACAAGGTGTCGCGGAAAAGTGTTAAAAAATAATAATTAGAAATTGATTCAGTAAATTTGTGCCATGGTACTGAATGATAGATTGAAAATGTTGGTTGACCAAGTTCCAAAAAATATTTGTGGCGTGTATTATTTATACAACGACAAGCAAGATATTATCTACATTGGAAAAAGTATTGATATCAGAAAAAGATTGATTCAGCATTTCAAATCACTTGATAAAAAGGAAATTAAACTTCAGCATTTTACGCATTCTATACAATTTGAAAATACAGGAAATGAATTGATTGCTTTGTTGAGAGAATCTGAATTAATCAAACAAAATCTGCCAATATTTAATCGAGCTCAACGCAAGATTAAGTTCTTTTACGCATTATATAAAGAAATAAATTCGGATGGTTATCACGCATTAATAATAAAGAAAATTGATAACTCTGGGAACGAAATCATTTCATTTACATCACAAAATGAAGCAAAAGATTATTTATTCTATATCACTGAAAAATATAAGCTTTGTCAAAAAGTAAATGGTTTATATAAAATCAAATCAAGTTGTTTTCAATATAGTTTAGAAGAATGCAATGGAGCTTGTATAAATAGGGAAGAAGTGAAACTTTATAACAAAAGAGTTCGTCAATTTTTGAAAACAGTGCATTTACCTAAAAAGGATTTTTTATTTGAATTGGTTGGAAGAACTGAAAATGAAAAAGGTATTGTATTAATTGAAAAAGGAGTTTACAAAGGATTTGGCTATTGCGATCATTTACTTGATAATCTTGACGAAATGAAATCATTTATCGAACAAAAACAAGATAATAAGGATGTCCGAAAAATCTTATTTCGACATATAAAATCCGAATTATCCAAATAAACTCACTTGACCATCTTCACGCTGGTAGCTGAAATCTGTAAATGGTACAATAGGTTTACAATTAAGCCAATTCATTAAGTTTTCACCATCATTAAATACAACAGGCATACGATGTTTAGTATTGTGGATATAATCCATAATGCCGACAGCTTCAGTTGTAACTATCGTAAACGTATCATCAGAATATAATCCTGCTAAACACATCAAATTATTGTTGATTCCGATATCATATTTGATTTTGTCTTTGCCTTCGTGTCGCCATTCATAAAAGCCATCAACCAATATCACACAACGATTGGTGTAAGCATCTCGAAAAGATGGTTTTTCATCAATAGTTTCAATTCGTGCGTTTAGTGTATTATTCGAATTAAAATCATTTCCAGCCCAATGCGGAACTAAACCCCATTCCAACAAATGAATAAAATCTTGTTGATTGGTGATAACAGGTAATTTCGGATGATCAAAACCTTTGAAATGAGGATTTGGCGCAAATCTAACTTCAGGTTTGAATTTCAACCTTGATTTCTTTTCAATCTGTTCTTTTGTTTTGGTCACTTTTACATGAAAACACATAGCATCTACTTTGGAATAAAGGTAATGATTACGACTATAAGAACAATTAAAAATTGAATTAATTAAAATGATTGTAGAAGAATTAAAACGAATGTTTTATAAACTTACGGTTTCACGTAAATCAGATTGTAACGCTCTATGTAGTTTTGTTGTATCAAGAAAATTAATTGCGATGGGAATATTTGATTTTTTAAAAAAGAAAGAATTTGATAAAATTTCTGAACTCGAAAAAAAGATTATTAGTTTAGAAAATAGTAATTCTGAATTGAACTCTAATCTAACTAGATATAACGGAATAATAGATGTAGAATACTATATAAAAACAGAAAAAGAAAATCAACTATAGAATCAATTGAAATGATTGAAGAAGAATTTCCAACGAGTTTGATGTAATTCGTGCATTTTAAACAAACTCACCAATTATGATGAATATCTAAAAAATTATAGGATAAGAGCTTTTTAAGCATTTTTGATATAAATCTTAGTTTTATTCATTCTTGATGCGGCCAAAATATTATAACAATATTATTATAGAGATAAATATTTAAAAACACTAAACTTTATAAGTAATTATTAGATAGTTTTATATGTTAAAATTTTATTTCTTTATAGATATATTGTTATATTTAATAACTAAACTAATATGAAATGATATCTATCGTTAAAGCATTAAATCCCGCTTATCGCCAATTTAAGCCAATCCGCAAAGAAGTTGAAAATTTCAAATCTGAATTATTAGCTTGCTTAGAATCGATTGGAATTAGTGATAGTAGAAATGAATCTGAAGAACATTTAAAAGAACCTATAAAGAAGTTCTTAACCAATACATTTTATCAAAAGAATTTAATCAATACCAAAGATCGAATTGATTTAGCTATTTATTTAGATAAGACAGCTAAAAGTGATGTTGGTGTTATTATAGAAGCCAAAAGACCGAGTAATAAAGCCGAATTTATTTCAACGAATAATATCAATAAAAAAGCGTTACAAGAAGTTTTATTATATTATTTACGCGAACGCATAGATTATAAGAATAATAACATAAAGCAAATTATAGTTACCAATGGGATTGAATGGTTCTTTTTCAAAGGGGAAGACTTTTACGATTATTTTTATAAAAATACAGAATTAATAAAAGAATATGCGCGTTTCCGTGATGGATTAAAAGACACTGCTAAAAACGAGCTATTCTATAAAGAAATAGCCGCAATTTATATTGAGAAGGTAAAAGACAAACTTCCCTATGTACACATTAAATTAGACACGAAAGAAATAACAAAATACAATGATACTAAAATTAGTAACCTATATAAATTATTTTCTGATACGCATTTATTAGGTAAATCATTTGGTAATGATAGTAATAAGCTAAACAATGATTTCTACAAAGAGTTACTTCATATTATCGGTTTAGAAGAAATAAAAGAGAAAACAGGGTCTAAAAAGATAATTGTAAGAAAAGATCCTAAAGAACGTGATTATGCTTCTATACTAGAAAATACAATTTATACATTAGAAGATAAAAGTTATCTAGATCGTATAACGAATATACCAAATTCTCCAGAGAAAGCTTTCAATGTAGGGTTAGAGTTATGTATTAATTGGATCAACCGTATTCTATTTCTTAAATTACTAGAATCACAGTTAGTCAGTTATAACAAATCCAAAGAATACAAATTCTTAAATTTTAATTTTCTAAATGGTTATGATGCTTTAAACGATTTATTCTTTTCAGCATTAGCAAGACCATTAAATGAAAGACACGATAAAAACAAGGAACGTTTCAAGAATATCCCTTATCTAAACAGTAGTTTGTTTGAACATAGTGAAATGGAGCGTTTAACATTTGATATTACTGCACTGAAAGATGAAGAAATGCAAGTTTTTTCAGGTACAATTTTAAAAGATAATAACGGTAAAAAATTAAATGGTAAATTAAATACGCTCGATTATATCTTCCGATTTTTAGATTCATACGATTTTTCGGCTGATGCCAATACAGATATTGAAGATGAACAAAATGGAAAAACCTTAATTAATGCTTCGGTTTTGGGTCTAATCTTCGAGAAAATTAATGGATACAAAGACGGCTCATTCTATACACCTGGGTACATTACAATGTTTATGTGTAAAGAAGCGATTAGAGAGGCTGTGGTAGATAAATTCAAAGCAGAATACCATCATTCTATCGAAACTTTTGAAGATGTAAAAGCTTATTGTCAAAGTTTCTTTAAAAAAGAGGATAGAATCAAATTAAATAACACCATCAATACTTTAAAAATATGTGATCCCGCTGTAGGTTCTGGGCACTTTTTAGTTTCTGCTTTAAATGAATTAATTGCTGTAAAAAGTGAATTAGGAATCCTTTCTAATGAACAAGGTGAAAGAATACCGTGTGAAGTTTCAATAGAAAATGATGAGTTATATATTGCTTATAACGAGGGTGAATTATTCGAGTATAATCGACAAGATGTTAATAGTCTTCATATTCAAAAAACATTGTTTCATGAAAAACAAACCCTAATTGAGAATTGTTTATTTGGTGTAGACATCAATCCCAATTCGGTAAATATTTGTCGTTTACGTCTATGGATAGAGCTGTTAAAGAATGCATATTACACAACTGAAGGCGAATTGCAAACATTACCAAATATCGATATCAATATTAAATGTGGTAATTCGTTAGTTCACCGATTTAAGTTAGACGACAGTTTAAAACAAGCGTTTAAAAATAAAGAAGTTACATATTCAATAAACGACTATAAAACTGCAGTTAGTGAGTACAAACACACGAATAGTAAAGCAAAAAAAGCTGAAGTAGAAACCATTATCCGAAACATCAAAAATAATTTTAGAACAACTTTAGATGCTAAAATCAAAGAAAAAATATCTAAAGCCGTAGGTGAATATGAAAACGAAAAATTACGCTTAGATAACTTAACATTATTCGGAGAAAAGATTAAAAAAGCAGATAGAGACAATTTAAAAAAATTGAAACTAAAAGCAGAGAAATTAACCAAAGAGAAACAAGAAATTTTGGACAATGTCATGTTTCAGAATAGTTTCGAGTGGCGCTTCGAGTTTCCTGAAGTATTAGCAGATGATGGTTCTTACCTAGGATTTGATGTCATCATCGGGAATCCGCCTTATATTCAATTACAAAAAATGAAAGAAGCAAGTAATATGCTTCAAAAATTAAATTATGCTTCATTTGCAAAAACGGGAGACATCTATAGTTTGTTTTACGAATTAGGAAATAATATTTTAAAACAAAATGGATGCTTAATTTTTATTACTTCCAATAAGTGGATGCGTGCTGCCTATGGAGAGAGTTTAAGAAAATATTTTATTGAGCAAACAAATCCTAAAGTCTTAATTGATTTTGGAGGAATTCAAATATTTGATTCTGCAACAGTTGATACTAATATTCTAATGTTTAAAAAACAACAGAATCAATACCGAACTCTTGCTTGTATCGTAAAAGAAAAAGTAATAAATAATTTGGGGGATTATTTTAGACAAAACCAAACATTAATCGACTTCAATTCATCTGACAGTTGGGTAGTTTTATCACCTATAGAGCAAAGCATAAAAGCTAAAATTGAGGCAGTTGGCACACCTTTAAAGGATTGGGATATTAGAATAAATTACGGGATTAAAACTGGATTTAATGATGCCTTTATTATTGATGGAAAAAAGCGTGAAGAACTGATTAAGCAAGACCCAAAATCTGCCGAAATTATACGACCTATTTTACGAGGCAGG
>NZ_DFRA01000062.1:0-12166 GCF_002378465.1 Empedobacter sp. UBA3475
GCTATGAATAAAAAAGTGACAAAAGATTTCTCGATATCTCGAAATGATATATTGGATGCGATTCTGAGACAGGCTCAGAATGACAGCTAAATGATAAGCTTTGATTAATACTCATGTGATAAAAAGGATTTTACATTCATTTTTGTCTTGACACAAAAACGAACCAAAAAGTTATTCATATGATTTATTATTATTTTTAAGGTATTCATGAATGCAAAGCATTACAAGACCGCGATTTTCGACGTTCAATTACCATTTTACGCACTAAAAAGATTAAATGATTCGCATACGCTCACTAATCTTTTTTACGCTTGTTTCAATGGATTGAAGCTCGTCTGCAAATCGTATGTCGTCTCTAAAATTCGTTCTTGAAAACGAATTAGGTATTGAAAAAATAGTTTTGCATAACGCATAACGTAAAAACAAAAACCCCTTTCCCCAAAACAAAGTTGGCGCGATGTACAGGAAAAGGAGTGGATTTTAAAACTAATGTTGAATTAAAAAACGATTTAAAATTATGAAAGAGTAAACAGATTCACACTCTATCCCCCGAAGACACCATAAGAAGAAAGTAAATGATCTTCATAAAGTGATTAGTGTTAATTTTTATTTCATTTATTAATGTAATTTTTAAAACAGTTGGAGGGGGATATTTTTAGCAGGAATATAGGATAAAAGTGGACGAGCGCACGCGCGTGATAATAGAGATGAAATTCTAAATGGAATTTGCGATAATAAGAAGAGGATTAGTAGTTCTTTATTTTATTACGTTCATTTTTTCCTTGATGAAAAAACGAACCAAAAAAATCAAGTCTGTGCTTACAAGTCGGTCAATAACGGCTATTCGCTAAATGCTTTAAATCATTCGCATGTGAAATGCGAACAGTAAATCATTTTTAACGCTCTTTACGCCGTATTGACGCTCGACTTTTCAGCAACGACGGTTTCTAAATTCATTGTTATAAATGGATTTGAGTATTGAAAAAAGAGTTAAAAATCCGACGATTTAGAATCGAAATGATAACGAATTTGAATATTGAAAAGGATGTAGAAAATGTCATATGATTTGGAGGCGAGTGTCAAAAAGTTGAAGTAAATGGTTAAAATATTTTACTGTTTGCGCAGCAAATGATTTAAAATATTGAATGGCTGAAACTAATTTTGACCGTCGAAAATCAAAGACAAGAGTTTTTTGATTACTTTTTTACTCTTAAAAAAGTGATAGAAATTACTTTACGTTCATGTTTATTCATGAGTTATTACTGTTTTCAAATGAATTCATATGCCCTTCGGGGAACCTTGATGAAAAAACATTTGAGATTAAGAATTTGAAATTAAAAATTTGAGATTAAGAGGAGAAGCTTGATAAGCTTCGGTATATTACTTTTTGCTTGATCAAAAAGTAATCAAAAAATCAAGACTGCGATTTTCGACGTTCAATTCCCATTTCACGCACTAAAAAGATTAAATGATTCGCATACGCTCACTAATCTTTTTTACGCTTGTTTCAATGGATTGAAACTCGTCTGCAAATCGTATGTCGACTCTAAAATTTGTTGTTAAAAGTGGATTTGAATATTAATAAGAATAAAAATAAATACGTAAAACGTTAAGCGTAAAACTTATAACGTAAAAACAAAAAACCCCTTTCCCAAAAACAAAGTTGGCGCGATGTACTGGAAAAGGAGAGGCTTTTAAAACTAAATGTTGAATTTTAAAAAACTTATGTAAAATTATGAAAATATTTTACTTTAAACTCAATAGGCATATAATAAGTGTGCTATTGGGATTGTTTTGTGCAGCACCATTGTTAGCACAAACAGGAAAAACCGTGACTGGAACGGTAAAAGAACTTCAAGTACCGCTAGTGGGCGTAATGGTAAAAGAGGAGGGAACCGATAATTCCACTTTTACTGATGACAAAGGGCAGTATTCGTTGATCTTACAACAGGATGATACTAAACTAATTTTCGAGCAATTGGATTTCCCTATTCGTGAAGAAGAAGTATTGAATAGAAGCGTGATCAATGTAAGTTTCACAAAAGAAGAGGAGAGTATTCAGCTAAAAGATGTGGTGGTGAATGCAGGATACTACTCCGTAAAAGACAAAGAACGAACGGGATCTATTGCACGTGTTACCGCAAAGGAAATCGAGAATCAACCTGTGAATAATGTGCTTTCTGCCATACAAGGACGTATGGCTGGTGTTAGTATCGTACAAAATTCAGGTGTTGCAGGTGGTGGGTTTGATATCCAAATTAGGGGACGAAATAGTTTGAGAACTTATGGTAATAGCGGAATTGATGGAAGTCTACCATTGTATATAATTGATGGAATTCCTTACGACAATAGACGTAGTATGAGTGATAATTCTATGTCTGCAAACATTTTACCTGGAAATAGTATAAGTCCTTTGAATGCAATAAATCCGAATGATATTTTAAGTATTGAGGTTTTAAAAGATGCAGACGCCACTGCTATTTATGGTTCTAGAGGTGCAAACGGCGTAATTTTAATTACCACAAAACGTGGAGCGAGCGGAAAAGTAAAATTTACATTTAATACATTCTCTTCTTTAAGTAAAGTTAATCGTTTTGCTAAATTAATGAATACCTCACAATTTAATTATGTGAGAGAAACAGCATTCAACAATGATAAAACAACTGTTTTTTCATCAACTGCTTATGACGTAAATGGAGCTTGGGATAGAAATAGGTATACAGATTGGCAAAAAGAATTAATTGGAGGAATTGCTTATAGTAATACGACTCAATTAGGTATTAGCGGAGGGTCTGAAAGAACAAACTTTTCTTTAAGTGCAAATCACAATGAAGAAGGAACTGTTTTTCCTGGTAAAATGGGGTATAAAAGAAATACAATCGCTTCTTCTATTCATCATCAATCCGTAGATAATCGTCTGAAAATTAATTCTACTTTTAATTATTCTTCTCAATCAAATAATCTTATTGCTACAGATTATACTAAACAAGCTTTACGATTAGCACCAAATGCACCAGCTTTATATAATGAAGATGGTAAATTAAATTGGCAGAATGGAACTTGGACAAATCCATTAGCTGCCTTAGAAGCTCGTTACAAGAATACGACTACAAGTTTAGTAATAAGTACCAATATAGAATATGAAATACTGAAAAATATACAAGTACGATTGAATACAGGTTTAACGGATACAAGATTTGAGGAAACGCTAATCCGTCCTTCAACTATGAATAATCCAAATACTGCAAGTGCTAATCCAGCTAGTTCATATTCAGCAAAAAATAATGGAGATAGAATTTCATATATAGTAGAACCTCAAATGGCATGGCACAAAAAGTATCTGCAACATAAATTAGATTTTTTAATAGGAGGTACTTTTCAGCATGATAAAAATACGACATTAGGTATAAGTGGTACAGGTTTTACAACCAATGCGCTTATTTATAATATTAGTACTGCAAGTAATAAGCAAATCAATCAAAATAGTGATTTAGAATATAAATATGCAGCAGTTTTTGGAAGGTTTAATTACCAATTAAATGATCGTTATATTATTAATTTAACAGGGCGACGAGATGGTTCAAGCCGATTTGGACCAAATAATCGATTTGCTAATTTTGGCGCCATAGGTGCTGCTTGGATTTTTTCGAAAGAGCATTTTTTGAGTGATCAATCGTGGTTAAGTTTCGGAAAATTGAGAGGGAGTTATGGTATAACTGGAAATGATAACATTGGAGATTATCAGTATTTAGATACCTATACTGTGAAGAATTTATTCTATGATGAAATAGCTGGTTTAGAACCTTCGAGATTATTTAATCCTGATTTTAGCTGGGAAAAGACAAGAAAATTAGAAATAGCACTAGAATTAGGCTTGTTAAATAATCGGGTAAATATGACAGCAGGTTGGTATCAGAATCGTTCAAGTAACCAATTAGTAGGTATTCCTCTACCAGCTACAACGGGTTTTAGTTCTGTTCAAGCTAATTTAGCGGCTACTATAGAAAATGTTGGGTGGGAATTTACGCTCAATACATTAAATATAGAGCATAAAAAATGGAAATGGAATACTTATTTTAATTTGTCAATACCTCAAAATAGACTTTTGAAATTTCCTAATTTAGAAGGGTCTACTTATGCTAATCAGTATGTAATTGGGCAGTCTATAGATATTAAGAAAGTATACGAATTTTTAGGTATTGATAAAGAAACTGGTCTTTATCGTTTTAGAGATTATAATGGAGATGGAAATTTAACTCTTTCTGAAGATGCAAAAGCATTAAAAAAAGTAGGAATATATTATCAAGGAGGAATAGGAAATACGATAGAACATAAAAATTGGAATTTAGATTTTTTATTTCAGTTTGTAAAACAACAAGCTTACAATTATAATCAATCAATAGCTCAACCTGGATCTCTGAATAATTTACCTGTCGATTATCTTGATCATTGGCAAATGAATAATACGTCCGCAAAGTTTTCGTATTACACTGCTGGTAAAGATACGAATGTTGTTAATCTACATCGTATAATGGCGCAAAGTGATCAGGCAATTAGTGATGCTTCATATATAAGACTGAAAAATGTGAATATTTCGTATAAGATACCTCTGAAGAATTCTATTGTACAAAATGCAAAACTCTTTTTCCAAGGACAAAATTTATTAACAATAACTAACTTTTTTGGACAAGATCCAGAGATGCTTGTTAGTGGTTATTTACCACCTCTTAAAACGTATGCTTTTGGCGTACAACTAACTTTTTAAATTAAAAAAGATGAAAAAAATATATAAACAAGTCAATATAAAGTTTTTTTTGATTGTCACTTTACTTATAATTAGTTCATGTGAAAGTTTGATAGAAACAGAATCTCCTAATAACCAAATAGGAACGAATGAAGTATTTGAAGATACAACAATGGTTCAGTCAGCGCTAGCTTCTATATATACAGCTGTTCGAAATACTTCTATGTTTTCTGGTAGCACAGATGGATTAGGTATAGGGTTGAGCTTATATACAGATGAACTAGATTGTTATTATCCATTAGGTCATAGCTCTGGTTTATATGACATAGCTCAAAATAATGTTTTATCAACAAATGTCTATGTAGGTAAGATTTGGAATAATGCTTATACATTATTGTATGCAATTAATAATTTTATTATTCAGTTAGAAAAAACAAAATCTATAGAAGAATTAGATAAACATATTTATTTAGGAGAAGCTTATTTTTTACGAGGAATTATCTATTTCAATTTAACTCAACTATTTGGAGATATACCCTATACAACAGAAACTAATTATCAATTAAACAGTGTACTCAAAAAGACAAATAAAAAAGAAGTTTCAGAACTTATAGAATCTGATTTTGTACAAGCAATGTTGTTTTTGAGTGATAACTATAGAAGCAATCTTAGGATATATCCAAATAAAACGACTGCAAAATTACTTTTGTCAAAATTATATTTAGAAACTAATCAGTTTCAGAAAGCGGAAGAATATAGTAAAGAAATAGTAAATAATCCATTATATCAATTAGAGAAAGATGTTAATAAAGTATTTACAAATACATCCAAAGGAGTTATGTGGCAAATAAAACCTAATGCCAATAATAATGCAACCTTAGAAGCAATTAACTTTTATTTTGAACAAGGTCCTCCTCAAAGCTTTGCATTAAATAATAAATGGGTAGAGCAAATGGATGAACAAGATCTAAGAAAAAAGGAATGGATAAAAACGATAATTAATAATGGAAAAAAATGGTATAGACCTATTAAATATAAAAAACTAAATGGACAAAATACCGATGAATTTTCAATTGTTTTTAGAATAGAGGAAGCATATTTTGTTTACATAGAATCTCTAGTTTATCAAAATAAAGTGGATGAAGCAACAAATATTTTAAATAGTATAAAAACTAGAGCAGGACTTGCAAAACTAAGTAATATAAATAAAGATGACTTGATAAAGGAAATGCTAAATGAAATGCAATATGAATTTTTCACAGAACAAGGGCATCGTTTTTTTGATTTGAAAAGGAATAAGCAATTAGAACGAATGACAACTATAAAACCTAATTGGAAAGAATATCATCTGTTATTGCCTTATCCTGAAAAGGAAATATTGTTGAATGGCAATTTAAAACCCCAGAACAATGGATATTAAATGTGAAAAATATATAGTTTTTTTATTCGTCTTATTTTATTTTTTACCAATTAATGCACAGGTTGTTCAAGATCAAAAAAGTAATCTATGGAATTGGATTAAATCTGTAGATAGTAATGAGGATAAATCGTGGTTTGCAGTAAGGAAATTATATGAACAAAATAAAATAGACTCTTTATTTATAATTAATACTGAAAAGAGTTCGAATAAAATAGTAAGAAAAGATATAAAAACCATTAAATTTTATGGCAAAAATGGTGTTTTATTATTAGGAAAAAATCAATTGGAGATACTAGATTTAAAGTTGAATAAGAGTACGTATCTAAATCATGTGAAATCAATAGAGGTATTAGAAGATAAAGCCTTAATAATTTATCATTTTCAAAATAATACCCTTCTTATTCATAATTTTAAAGGTGAAAAAGTAAACGAGTTGAATCAAGTTGTTGATTTTTTTATTAGTCCAAATCAGAAAAGTATATTCTTTGATCGAAATGAAGTTGTTGAGATTTTAGACGTAGAGAAGAATAAAATTGTGAATCTGTTTTCTAAAAAGCATAAAGTTAAACATGTAATTTGGAATGGAAATTTTGATAAATTACTTTTTATAAGTCATGATGAAAATCAAAATGAATATCTTTCAGAACTTCTCATTTCTACCAATCGTTTCAAGCTTATTGAAAAAAAACTAGATTTAATTCATACAATTATTTATTTTTTACCAGATGACGAAGATTACATTGTACATGGATATTTAAGAGAAGTTAATAATTTAACTCAAGCAGATAGTAGTTTAGATATATGGAGCACAGCTGATGATTTATTGGGAGATAAAGTAAATCCGAAAGGTAAAGTAATCTCTCAAACTTATCTTTCTAAAAAAGGTAATTTCGTAAATTTAGAAAACAAGAATGGAGAAATTATTTACATAAATAATCCTAATTATTATATTCGGTTAGATAACTCAAAGTATAAGGATTACACACATTCAAATACACCAACCGATTTATATGCTGTGAGAAATAACGAGGATATATTATTAGCTTCAAAAGTAAAAGATCCTTTTAATTCAATTTTTTATTCAACTTTTGGAACGTATTTGATTTATTTTAAAGATGAGATACTACACCTTTATTCTTTCTATGATAATAGCGTCATTGAGTTAAATATCAATAACGTAAAAAGTGATTTTTATTGGTCAAAGGATGAAAAGTATGTATATTTTCAAGATGATTTTTTATTCTATAAATATGATCTCCTTAACAAAAAGTTATTTTCTTTTGGAAAACAAAATGAAAAAAGAGATTATAAAGTGTTAAATACGATTCGATTAAGAGATTATTTAGGTAATTACTCTAAAATATCTGAACCTAATATTGTTGAATTAAGTACTTTACTATTAATTAATAATAAAACCAATAATCAAACTTCAATAGGTGTTTTAAATGAAGATTTTCAATTTAAGAACGTTTTAAAAACTCCTAATCGGATAAGAAATATAATTTTTAATAAAGACTTTAATAAAATTCTTCTAACAGAAGAAAACTTCAATATTCCCACACAGATAAGTTTAGTCAATAAAGGGAAAATTGAAATTTTATTTAAAAGTAATTTAGAAAATAGAAATTATTGTTGGGGTAAACAAAAGATAATACAATATAAAGATAAAAACGGAATAGGTTTAAAAGGTATTCTTTATTATCCTCAGAATTTTGATGAAAATAAAACGTATCCAATGGTAACTTCTATATATGAAGTACAATATGATAAAGCAAATCTATTTTTATATCCTACTTATCAAAACGAAATAGGGTTCAATATCCCTTTACTTTTAGAAAAAGGTTATTTTGTATTTTTACCAGATATTGTTTATGACAATAAGTTGGGGCCAGGAGTATCAGCAAATAATTGTGTGAATTTGGCTTTAGATCAAGTTTTGTTAGAAGTTAAAAATATTGATCGTTCTAAATTAGCGCTTATTGGACATTCTCATGGAGGATATGAAACTAACTTTATTTTAACTCAATCAAATCGCTTTGCAGTAGCTATTAGTGGAGCAGGTAATAGTGATCTTGTAAGATCATATTTTTCTTATAATTATACTTTTAGAGGACCTTTTTATTGGCAATTTGAGAATGGGCAATATCAAATGAACGTTCCGTTTTCTGAAAACAAAAAGTTATATTTTAATAATTCACCTATTCTAAATGTAGAGAACGTGAAAACACCAGTTTTGCTTTGGACTGGGATGAAAGATGTAAATATACAGTGGGAGCAAACAAGAGAATTTTTTATTGGATTGTTAAGAAATAAAAAAGAAGCCATTGCATTATTTTATAAAAATGAGGCACATACAATGAAGCTTAAAGAAAATAGAATTGATTTGACTAAACGCATAATAGATTGGTTGGATTATTATTTAAAAGAGAAAACAGATATTGATTGGATATCAACATTTCTTAAAGAGAAAGAGGCCTAAGCCTCTTTCTTATGATTTAATTTTTAAACAAATTAATTTGACAACTTACTCCATTGTCATCACTTCCATATAAATCATGTTCATTTAAATCTTCATCTATCCAAGAACATGTTACTGTTCCAGTTCTTTGACATTGATCCATTGGAATACATTTTACAGGTGCATTTTCATCATAAAAGTAAGCAGTTTCATTTACTAGCTCATCTTTTTGTGCTGAATTTGTTGCGAAAGCAAGACCTACCCCCATAATTGTTACGACAGCAGGTACAATAAATTTTTTAGCTTTTTTGTTCATAATATTATTTTTTTATGGTGCTTACTCTTTTCAAAGGTTTTCAGCATCCCCTTCTAATTAATTAGTTATACTTGACGTCATTTGATAACGAATTAATTCATTTTCTGTATGGATATATAAAAAATTTTGAATGATGAAAAAAGAAGTGATCGAATTCTCTTTATATTTAGGTACAAAGAAACTTCCTTTATATAATTGTTGTTGGGTATCGTACACATCAATAATATCACCTTTTTCCCACTTCGTTAAAGGTTCATATAGACCTCTTAAATTGGATAGATTATAAAAATAATCATTGTAATAGAATCCTTTTTTATTTACAAGTAAAGGTGGATTACTTAATTTATTTATTCCATTCTTCATTTTTTTCGTTTCAATTTTAGCTTTTGATATAGTGTCTATTGTTTTTAATTGGTGAATTACATTTAAGTTTTTATCCATTACCATGATTTGATTTCTATAATGATAAAAATGCAAGATTTTATTAGTTATAGGATCAACCAATAGTAAGCCATCTAAATCAAATGTTCCATCAATTTGTTTATTCAAAATATTGGGTTTTAATTTTAAATATGGAATGTTGTTTAATGATATTATTCCTAATGTTTGGTTCTTAGTTTTAGAATGCAATGATTTAATTATAAAATTAGAGGAGTCAATAGCTATTATTTGATTATAATACATTTTTGGATAGCTAATGCACTTACTAATAGAATCGGTTAATTTTCCTGAATAGATTAATGATGAGCTACCATCAAAAGAAAAAATAGAATTATTTAATATTTGAATTTTTATATTTTTAGCTTGATGAGGATATTCTAATTTATATTTTTTAGTCGTAATTTTTGTAAGGTTCAAATCAACTAAAGTAACTAAACTGGGCGATGTATAATTTCCTAGAAAAATAACATTATCATTGTAACCAGCATAATAATATGAATTAGCTCCTAGATTAATAGATGTCCTATTTTTTATAGCATGCGGTATAAATCGTCTTGTAAAATTATTTTCTTGTTTGATGATGTGTTCAGATGTAAGAAATAGCATAATAACACTTCCAATTGAAACAATCGAAATAGCAAAGAAGTTAACAAATAGCTTTCGTTTACTTTTTTGATAAATTGCTGTTTTACACAAGTAAATAGCAATTACAGCTAATCCAACAAAAACGAGATTGAATATCAAATGTTCTGTCCATCCCAGTTTCTCTAGAATTCCACCACAAGAACATGGGACAAAATCACTGTAATTAATAATTAGATAAATATAAACAGTGAATGCAAGCATTAAACCATAAGAAGCATACAACCCAATTTGTTGTGTTTGCTTGATACAAAGTAATAATACAATTACAATTTCCACAATAATTACGGCGTAAGAAATAAATCCTGCGTATGCACTTAGTAATGGTGATTGCGCCAATTGAATTTGAAAATTCTCAAAATCGATAAGCTTACTGACTGCTGCATAGACAAATAAAACAATAAAAAGGTAGCAGATGAGTGTTTGTATAATAGGTATTAATTTTCTCATGTTTTTGTGTTTTACGGTTAACGGTAAAGGGTTAACGGTTAATGCTATACAAAGTTCAGAGAAGTTATTGAGCAAGTCAATACCTATTTTTAGAAAAAACAGACCAATTTTTGTTAATTCTACTCATTTTTTAAAAATAGAACTCATTTTTTTGAAAAACATCTCATTTTTGATGAGTTTTAGAATTGTTCTATATAAGGTGATCTTATTTTAACCAGATTATTTGAAAACCTTTTTCTCGATACAAAATTCTTTTAGAATTCCACTCAAAATGGGGATTTATTGATGAATTGCTTTAGAAATTATGTTAAGGTTTAGTTGTTTTTAGAATATAACTTTTTTATTGCCAGAAATGTTAGTATGAGATGACGATATTTTACCCAATGAAAGCCAATTTATGAAGTTGCATATTTTTTATTATCTTGCTCTAAAATAATAAAAGTTAAATTATGGCTAGTTCTATCAATTTAAAAATATTCAAAGAATTTATTAAGTCGAGTAATTTTGGAGGTTTCCTCCTTTTTTTATGCGTACTGATTTCTTTAATTATAGCTAATTCATCTTTAAGTGACACATTAAAAAGTGTATTATCTTATGAATTTGGAGTCGAAAATAGTTGGATTCATTTAAAGTATAGTACAAGCATGTGGATTAATGATGGATTAATGGCTATTTTTTTCTTACTTGTAGGTCTAGAAATAAAAAGAGAAATTGTAGAAGGTGAACTATCATCACCTAAAAAAGCTATTCTTCCTATTTTAGCAGCAATGGGTGGTGCGATAGTGCCTGCGTTAATATATATATATTTTAATATAGGTTTGGATACTTCAGGTGGATGGGGAATTCCTATGGCTACAGATATTGCATTTGCATTAGCAGTTATATCATTGTTAGACAAAAGGATTCCGATAAGTTTAAAGATTTTTTTGGCTGCATTAGCTATAGTGGATGATCTGATAGCTATTTTAGTGATAGCTTTATTTTATTCATCAGGTATAGACTTAGTGTATTTAATGTATGCGGGTGTAGGCCTAGGAGTATTAGTGTTAATGAATAGATTAAACGTTGAGAATCCTTATTTATATTTGATTCCAGGAATATTTATATGGTATTTTGTACATCATTCGGGTATACATGCTACAATAGCAGGTGTATTAGTAGCAATGACTTTACCAACAAATAATACTGATCAAGAATCGCCATTAGAACGATTAGAACATGCCTTAGTAAAGCCTGTAAACTTTATTATTATTCCAATTTTTGCATTTGCTAATACTAATATAACTATTTATAACGAGATGCTTGAAGGATTAAGCTCTCCTTTAGGATTAGGTATTTTATTAGGTTTATTAGTTGGTAAACCAATAGGTATTGTATTAAGTTCTATTATTTGCTCAAGATTTGGCATTGGTCAGTTACCAGAAGGGAGTAATTTAAACCATATTTTAGGTGTAGGATTATTAGCTGGTATCGGTTTTACGATGTCTATATTTATATCTAATTTATCATTTAATAGTGAAATATTAATTGATGAAGCTAAATTAGCCGTTTTATTAACATCTTTAATTGCTGGAGTATTAGGCTACTTGATTTTGAGAAAAAGTAGTAAAATAAATTAATAATACTTACTCGAATTTTTAATTCTCGATTATTTGATCAGATAACAAAATGTAGTTATAAATGGAAAAAGGCATA